>NZ_JBHMIS010000004.1:0-273374 GCF_048060415.1 Micromonospora sp. LOL_024 | reverse complement strand
CCACTACGCCCGCCGCCTCAACCTCGAATGCCAACCATGATCACGAATGGCGGCTGCCGTACTAGATCGACGGGGAAGGGCGGGTGGGGACGGGGAGGGGAGGAGTGAGGGTGGGCGGGTAGGGTGGTGAGTGGTGTTGGTTCGTCCCGGCCGTCATGGATGGGACGTCGTAAGAGGGAACCCGGTGTGAGTCCGGGACTGCCCCGCAGCGGTGAGTGGGAACGACCGCCGTCAACGAGCACTGGGCCGCTGGGCCCGGGAAGCGACGGCCAGTAGGCGACCGGACAGGTCACGCCCACGAGTCCGAAGACCTGCCGCGCCGCGTACACCGGTCGGTGTGCGCCGCCGACGGCCTCTCGGGAGGGCCAGGGCGGAAGCCGGCACCTCGCGGATGCCTTCTTCCCACCCGTCCTCGCGCGTGTCCGCGGCGACTTCGAGGGAGGGGACCCGTTGAGTACCGCATTCGGTCAGAGCACCGTGCTCGGTTATCCGCGTATCGGTGGCAACCGTGAACTGAAGAGGGCCGTGGAGGCCTACTGGACCGGCGAGATCGACGCCGGAAGGTTGGAGGACACCGCGGCCACGCTACGCGCCGAGGTGTGGCGGACGCTGCGCGACGCCCGCCTGGACGCGCTGCCGTCGAACACGTTCTCCTACTACGACCATGTGCTCGACACCGCCGTTGCGGTCGGTGCGATCCCGCCGCGCTTCGCCCGGCTCGGGCTCGGTGAGCTGGACACCTACTTCGCGATGGCGCGTGGTGTGGCGAGCGAACCGGCGCTGGAGCTGACGAAGTGGTTCGACACGAACTACCACTACCTGGTGCCGGAGATCGGCCCGGACACCCGCTTCGCGGCCAACCCGGCGAAGGCGCTGCGTGAGTACGCCGAGGCGCGCGACCTGGGCGTCGAGACCCGGCCGGTGCTGGTCGGTCCGGCGACGTTGCTGCTACTGGCCAAGTCCGCGCAGTCGGGTGTCGACCCGTTCGGCCGGCTCGACGAGCTGGTCGAGGTGTACGCCCAGATCCTGCGGGCACTCGCCGATGCCGGCGTGGCGTGGGTGCAGCTGGATGAGCCGGCCTACGTCGCCGACCGCAGCCCCACCGAGATCGCCGCGTTGCGGGAGGCGTACGACCGGCTCTGCGCCGTGCCGCGGCGGCCCAGGATCTTCGTCGCCAGCTACTTCGGGGAACTCGGCGAAGCGCTGCCCGCGCTGCTCGGCACCCCGATCGACGCTCTCGGGCTGGACCTGGTGGCCGGGCCCGGCAATCTCGCGCGCCTCGCCGGGGCAGGGCCCTTGCGGGGCAAGACGATCGTCGCCGGGCTGGTCGACGGGCGCAACGTGTGGCGTACCGACCTGCGCGCCGCGATCGCCCGGGGCGCCGTCGTGACCGGGCTCGCCGACCACGTCGCCGTGTCCACGTCCTGTTCGTTGCTGCACGTGCCGGTCGACCTGGCCGCCGAGCGCACCCTCGACCCGGATCTTCGTCGCCGGCTCGCCTTCGCCCGGCAGAAGGTCGACGAGGTGGTGTTGCTCAGCGACGCCCTGCGTAACGGCACCACGCAACTGCCGGAGCCGCTGCCGCCGGCACCGGTCGGCTGGCGGGACGACACCGTGCGCGGCCGGCTCGCCGCACTGCGGCCGACCGACCGGCAGCGCGGGGCCTATCCGGAGCGGGCCGCGGCCCAGCAGGCCCGGCTGAAGTTACCGCCGTTGCCGACGACGACTATTGGCTCGTTTCCGCAGACCACGGAGCTTCGCCGGGCCCGCGCCGAGTGGCGCGGAGGCCGGCTCGACGACGCCGGCTACACCGAGCGGATGCGTGCCGAGGTCGAGCACGTGATCCGGCTACAGGAGCGGCTGGGCCTGGACGTGCTCGTGCACGGCGAGCCGGAACGCAACGACATGGTCCAGTACTTCGGCGAGCGGCTCGACGGGTTCGCCGCCACCGAGCAGGGCTGGGTGCAGTCCTACGGTTCCCGGTGCGTACGCCCGCCGATCATCTTCGGGGATGTGGCGCGCCCGTCACCGATGACCGTCGAGTGGTCCACGTTCGCCCAGTCGCTGACGGACCGGCCGGTCAAGGGCATGCTCACCGGTCCCGTGACGATCCTGGCGTGGTCGTTCGTACGGGTCGACCAGCCGCTCGCCGACACCGCCGACCAGGTCGCCCTGGCCCTGCGCCACGAGTGCCACGATCTGGAGGCGGCGGGGATCCGGGTCATCCAGGTGGACGAGCCCGCCCTGCGGGAGACGCTGCCGTTGCGCCGGGCGGACCGCAGGGCATACCTGGACTGGTCCGTCGGCGCGTTCCGGCTGGCCACCAGCGGTGTGGCCGACGGCACCCAGATCCACACCCACCTGTGCTACTCGGAGTTCGGTGAGGTGATCACCGCGATCGACGCCCTCGACGCCGACGTGACGAGCATCGAGGCGTCCCGGTCGAAGATGGAGGTGCTCGGCGACCTGGCCGAGATCGGCTACCGCAGGGGTGTGGGGCCCGGCGTCTGGGACATCCACTCGCCCCGGGTGCCACCGCAGCCCGAGGTGGTCGACGCGCTGCGTCGCGCGGTGGCGGTGGTGCCCGCCGAGCGGCTCTGGGTCAACCCTGACTGCGGCCTCAAAACGCGCGGCTATCCCGAGGTCGAGGCGTCGTTGACCAACCTCCTCGCCGCTGCCGCGCAGATCCGGGGCAGCTGACCGAGGTTCCGGGTGGGCCCTGAACAGGGCCCACCCGGGACGTGCGCGGATCACGGTGTGTGTGCGTCCACCAACGGATGACAGGCGTCTGCGGGGGGACAGACTGGCGCGACAACTGAACAGGCGCGCGTGCGTGCGGGGGAAGTCCGGTCGAAGTCCGGCGCTGGCCCGCCACGGTGGGCCGCCGGGGAGTACCCGGTGGCGAACCCGAATACCTGCCGTACCCGCGATTTCCGCTCCTCACCCGTCGTGGCCCACGGGTCGGAGGCCGACCGGTGATGCCCGCGCTGGGTGCCCCGGAAGGGTATGACGACCGCCGGGCCGGAAAGCGCCATCGATGGTCGTTCGCCTGAGCCGGCACCGCCTGCTCGTTCTGTTCTGCGGCGTGCTCGCCGCACTCACCCACGCCGCTCCGGCGATCGCCGCACCCACCCACGCCGGTGCGGTGCTCGCGTTCGCCGCCGCCGGGACCGTCGACGACTTCGGGGCGTCGGCGTTGGCCTGGGTCACCCGGCCGGACATCCGTGACGGTTACGTCGGTGATGACACCACCGAGGCGTATCCGGGCGCGACCGCCAAGCTTGCCCTCGCCGTCGCGGTGCGCGGCGGCGATCCCGCCGACGTCGGCGGCGTCGACCTGATTGGCCGGCTGCGTTCCCTCCAGTCGCCCGACGGCCGGTTCACCGACCGATCCTCCTGGGGCGACTACAGCAACGCGTTCAGCCAGTCCTTCGCGATCCTCGCGCTGAAGCGGACCGGGCAGGGCGTACCGGCGCGGGCCGCCCGGTGGTTGGCCCCCCAAGTGGCTGCTCAAGGCGGTCCCCGGCGCGCTCTACGCGGTCAGTACGGCGGTCGTGGCGCGCTGTCGGTCGCTCCGCACCTGGTGGAGAGCGTCCTGCGGGTACGCCGGGCCCGACGGTTGCGCGGTGCGGCCGGTGTCGGCCTGCGGGCGCTGCGCGGCGTGGCTCTCCCGGTGCTGGCCGATGCCCTGGACCGCTCCCTGGCGCTGGCCGCGGCGATGGACTCACGTGGGTACGGCCGCACCGCAGCCGTGCCGGCCGGGCAGCGTGCCCTCACCGGCGGTCTGGTGCTCGCCGGGCTCCTCGCTCACCGTCGCCGGCTGCGGGTTGGCCACCGCGGCGATGATGATGCTGGCCGGCTCGGTGGACCCGGTCCGCCTGTACCCGCCGGTGAGCCCGCTGACCTGGCCCGAGCTGACCCCGCTGATGATGCTCGCCGTCGTGGTCGCGGTCGCACCGGCCTGGCTGGCGCCGCCACCGAGTCGCGGCAACACCCGGCCGGAGGCGTACCGACGATCGAGTTCGATCGGGTCACCGTCCACTACGCCGACAGTCGGGAGCCGTCGCTGAGGCAGGTCAACCTGCGGGTCGCGGAGGGGGAGCTGTGCCTGGTCGCCGGCCGCACCGGCGCCGGCAAGTCGACCCCTGCTGCGGGCGATCAACGGATTGGTGCCGCACTTCACCGGCGGCACGCTGCACGGCACCGTCACCGTGCACGGCCGGGACACCCGCACCCATCCGCCGCGCGACCTCGCGGACGTCGTCGGTGTCGTCGGTCAGGACCCGCTCGCCGGCTTCGTCACCGACACCGTCGAGGAGGAACTGGCCTACGGGATGGAGCAGCTCGACCTGCCCGCAGCCGTGATGCGTAAGCGCGTCGAGGAAACCCTGGACCTGCTCGAGATCGCCGAACTACGCGACCGGCCGCTGCGTACCCTCTCCGGTGGCCAGCGGCAGCGGGTCGCTATCGGCGCCGTACTCACCAGCCACCCCAAGGTGCTCGTCCTGGACGAGCCGACCTCCGCGCTGGACCCCACCGCCGCCGAGGACGTGCTGGCCGCCGTCACCCGACTGGTGCACGACCTCGGTGTCACCGTGGTGGTGGCCGAACACCGCCTGGAGCGGTTCGTGCAGTACGCCGACCGGTTGGTGTACCTGGCCGGCGACGGCACCGTCGTCGACGGGGATCCGGCCGCCGTACTCGCCGGGATCGACATCGCGCCACCGCTTGTCGAGTTGGGGCGCGCCGCCGGCTGGACCCCGCTGCCGCTGTCGGTACGCGACGCCCGCCGCCGGGCGGCGGATCTGCGGCGACGGCTCGCCGACGTACTGCCGCCGCCGACGGTGCCGCCGCGCTGACCGCCCGTCGGGTCGTGGTGCGTCATCATCCCGGCACCGTGG
Source organism: Micromonospora sp. LOL_024 (assembly GCF_048060415.1). NCBI lineage: Bacteria > Bacillati > Actinomycetota > Actinomycetes > Micromonosporales > Micromonosporaceae > Micromonospora > Micromonospora sp. LOL_024. The sequence continues at coordinate 268,473 of NZ_JBHMIS010000004.1, read as the reverse complement.
CGATGGCCGGCGTCGATGTGCACCTGCACCCCGGCCGGATCGTGGCTCTGATTGGCCGCAACGGCTCCGGAAAGTCCAGCCTGCTGTGGGCGCTACAGGGCAGCGGCCCCCGGCACGGCGGCACGGTCACCGTCACCGGCCCGGACGGCGGCACCGATCCTCAGACGTTGCCGGCCGGGCCCGGCGCCTGGTGGGGTTGGTCCCGCAGAGTCCGGGAGACCTGCTCTACCTGGAGACGGTCGACGCCGAGTGCGTCCAGGCCGACCGGGAGTCCGAGGCGCCGGCCGGTACCTGCCGGGCCCTGCCCGACCAGCTGGTCCCCGGAGGGAATGGCCCGCACCACCGAGGCGCCGTTGATCTTCATCCTGGTTCTGCCGGTGCTGCTGGCCCTGGTCCTGGCCGAACTGGGATCCGGTGGCATCGACAGCAAGGCGTTGGCGATGCTCGGCGTGCTGGCCGCCGTCAATGCCGTGCTGCGCCCGCTCGGTGCCGGCACCGCCGGCATCGAGACCGTGTTCTTCCTGCTCGTGCTCGCCGGGCGGGTCTTAGATCAGGGCAGCGGGAAGCGGGTGGGATCAGCGGCCCCAGCGACCGGCGAGGGCGAGCGGATCTCCGGTCCTGAAGTCGGGCGGCTCGTGCAGCAGGAAGTCGCGGTGGCTGATGTTCCACGCGTAGGCGCCGGCCATCGTGAACACCAGCACGTCGCCGACCGCGATCGCGGGGCTGTCGGCGGTGTGCGCGAGGACATCCTTGGGCGTGCAGAGCTGACCGACGACAGTGACCGGGCCGCCGTCGGTACGCGGCCCGCCGGCATCCCGGGGCACCACCACGAACGGCTGTGAGTGCCCCTTGGCGGCGGGGGTACGCAGGTGGTGTGTGCCGCCGGCGACGATCACGAACCACTGGCCGTGGGACCGCTTCACGTCGACGACCTCGGTGAGATACGAGCCGCAGTAGACGGTCAGCGCGCGTCCGGGTTCGATCCGCAGGCGGACCGTCGGATGCTCGGCCAGCACCTCGCCGAGCAGCCGGCCGTAGCGACGCCAGCCGAAGCGGCGACCGGGCTGGGCGTAGTCGACGGACATGCCGCCGCCGACGTTCACCTCCTCGGCCCGCAGGTGCCGCACCGCCCACCGCGTCACACCGCGCGCCACCGAGGCGGCGACCACGGCGTCGAGCCCGCTGGCCAGGTGGGCGTGCACACCCCGGATCCGGATACCGGCCGGCGGGTCGTCGGCGAGCCGGACCGCCGCCTGCGGATCCAACCCGAACGGGCTTGCTCGGCCGCCCATCACCAGGCTCGCGCCCGGTGTGGCGACGGGCAGGTTGACCCGCAACAACACATCGACGGTACGCCCGGCGGTGCGGGCCAGCGCCGCGAGGCGGCCCAGCTCCGCGGCGGACTCGACGTGTACCCGGACCACCTCGGCGGTCAACGCCGCGTGCAGGTCCGCGTCGGTCTTGCCCGGTCCGGCGAAGGCCGCCGGCCGCCGGCCGGGCAGCACCGTGGCGAGATGGTTCAGCTCGCCGCGGCTGGCGGCCTCGAAACCGTCGACCGTCTCCGCGAGGGTACGCAGGATCCCCGGATCCGGATTGGCCTTGACGGCGTAGAGCAACTCCACCCGGGTGGGCAGCGCCGCCCGGACGGCGGCGGCGTGCGCGGCCAGCGCGGCCAGGTCGTAGACGTACGTCGGCCGGGTCACCGGGCACCGCCCATCGGGTTGGGCACCGCCACGTAGGGGGCCTGCTGGTCGGCCGCCCGGTGCCAGCGGACCAGCAGGTTGGCCTTGGCGGCCAGCGGCGTGCCGTCGAGCAGCGGCGCCAGCTCGGCCGGCTCACCCAGGTGTGCGTACGTCGCCTCGACAGCTCGGCGGACGTCGATCCACAGCCGTGCCTCGGTCCCGGGATTACCGTCGGCGAGCGCACCGGCGAGCCCGGCGAGGTTGTTGACGAAAAGGCAGTAGGTGACCCGCCGAGCGGCCTGGGCGGTGGTGTAGGCGACCTGCCGGGGTACCCGGTCGGGCCACACCGACAGTCGGTCGGTGTCGAGCTTGAGTCCCTCCAGGTCGCGCAGGAGCAGCCGCACCGGACGGCCGCCCGGATCCAGCACGACCAGGACATTCTGCAGGTGCGCCTCGTGGACGACGCCGTGGCGCAGCCACAGCCGCAGGACCGTCGGGACCAGCAGGTCGACGTAGGTCCGCCACCAGTCGAACGGGTCCGGCACGGTCAGTGGCGTGGCGGCCAGCGCGGCGGCCAACACCACCGTCTCGCCCGGGCGCAGGTGCTCGCGTACGCCGGTGCGCAGGATCGTGCCGTACGCCTCGTCCGGCCCGGGCAGGTCGACGCTGCGGTAGCCGGGCTCGGCGAGCAGGCCGATCCCCGCCGGCAACGGCACGGTGGCCAGGAACCGGGTCAACGCCACCGCGCCGGTCAACTCGTAGCGGGCGTTCTTGCGCAGGCAGTTGGTGATGCGTACGTGCAGGCTGGTCTTGAGGAACAGGTCGGCGGCCGGCGCGTAGAGGGTCCGGACGCTTGCCGTGGGACGCACCGGCACGCCGGCCGTCCCGAGCTGGCGCAGCCGCGAATCGTTCGGCGGCACCAGGGACAATTGCCACGGGTGCACCGGCAGCGGGCGGTGCCCGGCGGGTGCGGCCGGCGGGTCCAGCGGCGCGATCAGCTCGTCGAACGGCCCGTCGCCGGCCACCAGGTCGGCCGGGACGGCGAGCCAGCTCAGCCGGAAGGTGCTGCGCAGCTCCGGGGCGTAGCGACGCCAGCTCGCCGGGTCACCGCTGCGCCACTTCGGACTGGGGTGGTGCGGATGCCCGTACACCAGGGACTGCTCGGAGTCGACGTAGCTGTCCACTGTCGGGTCACCGGTCGGTGCGGGGTCCTTCGACGGCCGCCGGCGCAGCAACATGGCCAGCGCGTCGCGGCTGCCGAGGACCTGCTCGACGAACTCGTCGTTGGCCCGATCGGTGCGGCCGGTCAGCTCGGCGGCGAGCAGCCGCGCGAGCCGCGCGCTGTCGACCGGGGTGTCCGCCGGCGCGGTTGCCGGGCCTGCGGCGGAACCTCGCGGAGCCGTGTCGGCCGTGGGTCGGCACCTGATCGGGCCGTCGTAGCGGTGGGCCAGGATGGGGGAGACGCGCGTCAGCCGGCAGGTGAGGGTCAGCCCGAGGTGCCGCAGCCGGATCCGGACGACATCGCCGCAGGTGGTGGCCTCACCGGCGGGCGCGGCGATCTCCCGGAGGTAGCAGGAGAGCAGCGTGTGCGCGGCGGCCAGGTCTGCCGCCCGTTGCGCCGGCTGGCCCGCCGTTCGGGTGGCGGCCTCGGCCGTCCGACCCGTCACGAGCCGCTCCGCAGGTAGTTGGGGCCGGTGCGCCGGTAGTACTTGTTGACGTCGGCGCAGCCGAGTCGTTGCTTGGGCAGCAGCGTACCCGCGGTGAGCATCGCCTTGACGGGTAGCCGGTCGGCGGTGAGCACCTCGTCAACGAGCCGCCGGGTGGCGGGATCGGCACCCCACCTGTCGCGGGCGGCGCGTAGCCGTGGCGGGATCACCTCGGTGGGGGAGGGCACATCGACGCCCTGCTCGGCGAGGGCGAGCAGGGGGGCCGCGGCGGCCAGATGGACGGTGATCGTGACGAACATGTCGGCCAACTCCCCGGGACGGCGGACCCACATCCGCTGGTCGCGCAGCTGGACCGGGCCCACGTGCCGCGGATCCAGGCGGGCGCCGTCGTTGTCCTTGTAGAGCAGCCCGAGCGGGCCGTCGGGCGGCAGGACAAGATGGATGTTCTGCGGATGTGCTTCCAACGCCACTCCGTACCGTAACCAGAGGAACACGTGCCAGTCGAGTAAAAGATCCAGATAGGACAGCAGCAGCCGGGTCGGGTCGTCGCCGCCGACCCGTTGGGCCACTGTCGCGGCGCTGGGGTCCGGCGCGGCGAGCGCGGCCACCGGCACCACCGTCGCCCGGTCCAGTCCGGCGGGGAGCCGGCGCAGCAGGAAGGACCGCAGCTCGTCGCCGTCGCAGTGGCCGAAGATGCTCTCGTCGGCGTGGGTCACCCGCCCGGCGAAGCGCGGCTCGGTCGCGGCGACGCGGTCCAGCAGGCCGGCGACCGCCGCCCCGTCGGCCAGGGAGTCGGGCGCGAGGGTACGCCGGTTGCGGGCGCCCAGCGACGCGGTGGGCAGCGGCAGCTTCAGATGCGTCGCGGGATCGTTGTCGACAGCTACGGTGCGCATCGACAGCGTGGGCCGTACGGTGACGGCCGGGCGGTCGAGGACGGGCAGTCCGGCCCGGTCGGCGGTGAGCGGATGCACCGGCAGCAGCACCTCCCCTTCCTGCCGGGCCGCCGGCCACCAGGCGGGCAGTCGACCGTTCAGTCGTAGTGTCCCGGCCGGCACGGGCAGCCACCGTAGCGCGAAGCTGGGTGCGTGCTCGGGTGCGTACCGCAGCAGTTCGCCGCCGTCGAGCCCGTGGCGACACCGGTCGGTGGGGTAGACGGGGTGGCCGGCACGGGCGGCGAGCACGTCATCGAGGAGCGCGCCGTCGAGACCGGTCGACGCGCCGGTCCGGGCGGCGGCGACCCGGGCGTGGGTACGGGAGCGGGTCACCGCGGCCAGCCGGCGGGCGAGAAGGTCCGCCTGGCATTCGCTCCGGAAGGCACGCCAGCCCTGCTCGGCGTCGACGTCGTCCCGGGGGGTGAGGAGATCCAGCAGCTCCGCCACCGTGGCGACCCGGCGCGACCGGCCGTCGGGCGACTCGACGTGCAGTTCCGCGCGGGCGAGGCGGATGGTGTGCTGGAAGCCGTCGGGGCGTACCGGAAGGCGCAGCCGACCGGCGTGGTGCGGCACCTGCCACCAGCCGGGGCCGTCGGGGCGGCCGGTGCTGTCCAGGCCGAGATGGTCCTCGCGTAGCAGCGCGTCCAACACCCGGCGGAACACCTCCCGCTCGACCGGGTCGGTCACGTGGCGATCACCCAGTCGAGGTCTGCCCGGAAGGCGGCCAGCGCGCGGCGGACCCCGGCCGGTTCCGGCCCGATGCCGTGCAGGACCGCCAGGTAGTCCCGGTTGGTGCCGGTCCACCCGGCGGTGGTTCCCACCGCACGCAGCGGGCGGCAGCCGAGCCGCACCCCGTCGTGCAGCGCGTCAACGGGGCCGGGGGCGGCGACCAGGGTGCCGCCGCGCTCGGCGCAGACGTACTCGACGCGGGCCGTCCGGCCGACCGTGGCCGGGTCGGGCAGGCTCAGGTCGGCCACGGACTCGCCGAGGTGCAGCCGGATGACGTACTCGAACAGCGCAACGCCGAGCAGTTCGGCGAGGACGAGATCCATCCGGTCGCCGATCAGCCGGTCGTTGACCTCGATCAGCCGGGGCCGCCCGCCCTGCACGACGAACTCGGTGTGGCAGGCGCCGAACCGTACGCCCAGCGCGTCAAGCTGGGCGTGCAGTGCGGCGGTCACCTCTGGGGTCGACGGCTCCCACTCCAGACACTGCTCGGTGAAGGTGGGCGGCGCGCCGAGCGTGGTCCGCCAGCCGCCGAGCACGCGCAGCGCCTCCGTGTCACCGAGGGTGTCGTGTGTCTGGACGTCGCCGGTCAGGTACTCCTCCACCACCAACGGATCGGCGGGTCGGCGGCGGCGGATCTCGGCGACCCGGCGGGCGAGGTCGCCGTCGTCGGTCACCAGGTAGGCGTCCTCGCTGGCGACACCGTCGCGCGGCTTGACCACGGCGGGAAAGGCGTCGAACGTCGCGGGCACATCCGGTTCGAGCAGGCGGGCGCGGACAAGGTCCAGGCCGGCCGCGGCGACCGCCTGCCGGGTGGCGGCCTTGTCCTTGCAGCGCCGGCCCGACTCGGGATCCTTGCCGGGCAGGCCGAGCCGCCGGGCCGCCTGCGCGGTCGCGGCCTGGAGGTGATCGCTGTTGGACAGCAGACCCGCCGCCGTGGGCCCGGCCCGGACGGTCTCGGTGACGGCGGCCGGCCGCCGTACCGGACAGTGCCGGGTCGGCACCCTACCCGGCCAGTCGTCGGGTCGGTCGGTGAGCACGGTGACCGGTACGCCGAGCGAGTCGGCCGCCGGCAGCAGACCGTCGAGCACGGCGTCGGTGGGATTGAGCGCGGTCAGGTACAGCATCTCGAACCGTTCGGGTGGCGACCGGTCACCGGGCGCGCCAGTAGGCCAGCGCCGCCACCTGCTCCTTGCCGACGCCGAGGCCCCGCCGCAGGTGCTTGACGATGCTGCGGGTACTGGCCGCCTCGCAGGCCACCCAGTACAGCGCGTCCTCCTGCCCGGCGGTCAGGGCGGCGGTGACGGTGTCCACCAGGTGCTGGCCCTCGTCGCGACGCGGCACCCACACCAGGTTGTCGTGCGGGCGGGTACGCACCGGCAGGGTTCGCTCGCCGTCGTGGGCGTACTCGATCCACATCGTCGCCGAGACGGGACCGGCGGCGTCGAGCAGGCTGTTGACCGCCGGCAGGGACGCCGCGTCGCCGACCAGGTAGAGCCGGCCGGGCGCCGGTTCGTGCAGGGCGAAGGAACTGCCCTGTACGGTCGCCTCGATGGTGTCTCCGGGGCGGGCTGTCGTGGCCCAGCGCGCGGCGCAGCCGTCGTGCAGGGCGAACACCAGGTGGAAGCGCCCGCTGTCGGTGTCCGGGTCGACAAGTGTGTAGGCCCGCTGGTGGGGTCGGCCCTCGTTGTCGAACCACAGCCGGATCCACATGGTGGGGTGGGTGCCGCAGTCACGCAGGAGTCCGCCACCGTCGACGAGCAGTCGCTGGTAGTGCTCGCCGACGGGCTCGCTGTCCAGGACGGTTAGCTGGAAGTTCCTGCCCCCGAACGCCTTGAGGACGAGCGCTTCCCAGGTCCGTTTCACTTGTGCCTCCACTGTCCTGCGTGCGGGTGACGACGAGTCGGTAGGTCGGTGACGCCGCGCGCCGGTCGCCGTCCGGTGGCCTACGGCCGGTGTCGATCTCGGTGCTCACGGCGCGGGGCTCAGTGGCAGCGCCCGCACCAACATCCGGTGCGGGCGCCAGCCGGGGAACGGGACGAGGTCGCCGACGTGGTCGAACCGAATTCGTTGCAGCGCGTGCCAGACCCGGGTGTTCGTCTCGGCGACGGCCAGAGCGACCCGCTCCTCGCGGCGCCCGGCCAGCAGCTGTGTGGTCATCCGGAGGCCGAGGCGGTGCCGGCGGTGTTCGGGCAGCACGAACGCCTCGCACACGGCGAATGTGCGTCCCTCCCACTCGACGGCCATGTCGGGATCGTCGGTCGCGGTCAGGTCGCGCCACCACAGGGTCTCGGGCGGCAGCGGACAGCCCATCACGGTGCCCGCCAGGCGACCGTCGACGTAGCCGAGCGCGGCCTGGAAGCCGGGGGCCGCGACGGTCCACCCGAGGCGCTCCCGCACGCTCGGTACGCGGTGGTCGGTCAGGTGCAGATCCGCCGCGTGCACCTGCTGGTAGACCGCGACGAGCTGCTCCACATCGACCTGGCCGGCGACGGTGACTGTGCTGTGCAGACCGCCGATCGTCGCGTCCACAGCGACAGACGACGACATGACACCTCCTCGAAAGTTTGGTTAGGCATACCTAACCAGGGAGGCGGCGGTCGGGCAAGTCCGCACCGGCCGGACCGGGCCAGCGCGAGGATCAGCAGGACCAGGCCGGCAGTGGCGACGACCTCACCGAGCCGCAGGTGCCCGCAGGTGCGGCCCTGCTGCGGGCGAAGCTGACGCGGCAAGGTCGAACATCAGGCTCGCCGGGACGGTTCCGGCGATGCCGCCCCTAGGCGCGCTGCACCGACACCTCATCGTTGGAACCCCGGTACGAGGAACATCGTGGCGCCGCCGGTGAAGTCCGGCTCTGCGCTGGCGCGGGCCATCACGATGAAGAGGCCGGCACCGTCAGCGCCGGTGGTGAACTTCCTCCGACCGTTGACCAGCCATCCGTCGCCGTCGGTGCGGGCGACCGTCCGCAGCGCGCCCGGGCCCGGCCCCGCGCCGGGTGGCGGCTCGGTCATCGCGAAGGCCGACCGCTGCTCGCCCCGGGCCAGTGGCGCGAGGTAGCGCTCCCGCTGCGCGTCGGTGGCGGCGCCCACCCCACCGTCGATCTAGGGACCATCGCCGTTGCTGGAGATCGATTGACGACGGTTGTCCCTAGATCGGCGCGGCGGCCTTCGGGTCGTCACCGCAGCCGGCCGCGCCTGCCGAACCAGTCCCGGCAGGCGCGGACGTTGAGGGCCCAGACCACCCAGGCCAGCAGGCCCAGGCCGACGATCGTGATCGCGCCGAAGAGACCGAGCGAGGCGGCGGCCAGCAGCGTTGCCAGCGCGTACGCCGGGTAGGGTGCCCACGGGCGGCGGGTGGCGAGGCTGAGCGCCACCAGCGCGCACGCCACGGCCATCACGGCGAAGTAGACGACGGCGCCGAGGGAGCCGGTCCCGGCCACCAGCCGGTGCGTCGTGGCCAGGGTGAACAGCAGCGACAGCACCGCGAAGACCAGCACGGTGATGCGTACGGGGGTGGGCGTCGCGGGCTGCCGGAGCCGTTCCCGGTAGCCGCCGCCGGAGGCGCGCACGACCATACAGACAACGATGTATGTCGAACTCCTGCGTGGCGTGCCACTGTCGGCAAATTGACAGTGCAGGCAGGCGGCCTGAGCCTTGCGTGGCCGGGCACGGCTTGCGACATACGGCAAGTCGGGCCTTCCCGCATCAGGGATACCGTGAGACGCCGCATCCCGCGAGTGACGGCTGACGGCCTAGGCTTCCGAGCATGGCGAGGTATTTCGACGTGCACCCGGACAATCCGCAACCGCGCACCATCGGTCAGGTGGCCGACATCGTCCGGGCGGACGGACTGATCGCCTACCCGACGGACTCCTGCTTCGCGCTCGGTGCCCAGCTGGGCAACAGGGACGGCCTGGACCGGATCCGGGAGATCCGTCACCTGGACAGCGGTCACCACTTCACGCTGGTGTGCCGCGACTTCGCCCAGCTCGGTCAGTTCGTGCAGCTGGACAATGCGGTGTTCCGCGCGGTGAAGGCGGCCACCCCGGGCCAGTACACCTTCATCCTGCCGGCGACGAGGGAGGTGCCACGCCGGCTGCTGCACCCGCGCAGGAGGACCGTGGGCGTCCGGATGCCCGCGCACCCGGTCACCCGGGCCCTGCTCGACGCGCTGGGTGAACCGCTGCTGTCAAGTACCCTGCTGCTGCCCGGCGACGACGAGCCGATGACCCAGGGCTGGGAGATCAAGGAGCGCCTCGACCATGCCCTCGACGCGGTGGTCGACGCGGGTGACTGCGGCACCGAGCCGACAACGGTGGTCGACTTCTCCGACGGCGAGCCGGAGATCGTCCGGGTCGGCGCCGGCGACCCGGCCCGGTTCGACCAGGATGCCGCCCCGCCGATCGGTCGGTAGGTGCCCGCCCGGCTCGGTGAGTCGGTGACTGGCACTGCCTCCCGGGCCAGGATGACCGCGCCGAGCAGCGCGGTGTCGTCGGCGAACCGGGAGAGCACCATCTGCGGCGGGTAGGGCAGGATCTCGGTGATCCGGCCGACCAGCAGCTCGCGGATCGACCCGCTGCCGGCCACCTTGCCGACCAGCACCTGGCCGGGCAGGCGGTCTTCGCGGCCCTGGCCGGAGCGGTCGCCGACCTGCTGCCGACGCACCGGGCGGTCGCCGTGCTCGCCGGGCTGTCGCTGCTCACGACGCTGCTGCTCACCCGGGGACTGCGTCTCACCCGCCCGGCGGGTGCGCGGTCAGATGACCTGAGCACGCCGACTCAGGCCGTGCCGGACGGCCGGCGGTAGCCTCCGCACATGCCTGGCGACACCCGGCCCGCCACGTCCGTCCCCGCTGCGTCGATCTTCCTGGCGGCGACGGCCGGGGTGGCCGCCGCCGTGCTGGTCGGGTGGTACGTCGCCGTCGTGTTCTGTGGGGCGTTCTGGATCACCACCCTGCTGACGGAGGTGGCCGACAGGGTGGTGCGAGGGCAGCGGCTTCGGCTGCACAGCGAGCCTTCGTGAGGGTGCGTCGCTGGCGGTTATCTTCTATGGCCTGCCGCTGCTCACGGCGAGCCTGCTGGTCTCGCTGGTCGCCCTCGCGGCGGGACGAGCACCTGCCCGGGCGGATGACCGGGGCCTTGGCGGTTGCTGGATGCAACCGATCTGGGCCCGTTGACGTCCGATCGGCATGAGGATTCGTCGAAGCGGGCGACTGGCGGTCGTCCCTCTGCTGTTGCTTACTTCTGCAGCCTGCGGTCAGCAGGCCGATGACACCGGCTTGGGAGGTTCCGACTCTCCTGAGAGGTCCTACTCCGCCGATGCCGTGGTGTTCCGGATGGACCACCTCGGCGGGTTCGTCACGCCGGCCATGCTGGCCACCCGCCTTCCCGTGATCAGCGTGTACGGCGACGGTCGGGTGATCACCGACGGGCCGGTCACCCTGATGTATCCCGGGCCGGCGTTGCCCAACCTCCAACTGGGCACGATCAGCGCCGCCGAGGTGCAGGAGCTGATCAAGGCGGCCCGCGCCGCGGGTGTGGGCGGCACGACCGACCTCGGCACGCCGCCGGTCGCCGACGCGACCTCGACCCGGTTCACCGTGCTCGGCGACACCGGCGTCGAAGAGTCGGAGGTGTACGCGTTCGCCGAGGGGACCGGCGGGGCACCGGGCCCGGACGCCGACCAGGGCCTCACCGAAGCGCAGCGGGCCGCGCGGGACAAGCTGCGGGAGTTCGCCGAGTCGCTGACCGCCGAGTCCGGTCCGCTCGCCGCCGCGCAGGCTGATTCGCGGTCGTACGCTCCGACCGCCGTCGCGGCCGTCGCCGAGCCCTGGGTGGCCGTCGCCGAGGCCGGCGAGCAGGCCGAGGTGGCCTGGCCCGGCCCGGCACTGCCCGGCGCCGAGCTCAGCAAGGACCTGGGACTGGGCTGTGTCACGGTGACCGGTGCCGAGGCGCAGAAGCTGCTCACCGCCGCGGCGAGCGCGAACTCGGCGACGCCCTGGGCTTCGGACGGCAGACGGTGGACGGTGCACCTGCGGCCGCTGCTGCCCGACGAGACCGACTGCGGTGACCTGGCGACCAACCGTTGATCCCTTAATCGGGCGGCCTGGCTGTGACGGGCCGCCCGATCGCTGCCCGTGCCGCCCGGCAGGCCGTTAGCGCCACCTGGGCGGGCTGTTGTGGTCGCTGATCAGCCGCCGCACGATGAAAACACCGTCCCGCATCCTGGCCGCTAAAGGTTGGTCGCGCTGCGGCGCAGCCGTCGATCTAGGGACAAGCGTCGTTGGTCGATCTCCAGCAACGACGAATCCCCCTAGATCGACGGGGCGGTGGGCTGCTGATGCTCCACGACCTGTGGACTGGCACCAGCGCCACCTGCGAATCGCGGGGCATCGGCCGGGGCGGCCCATCCGCCCCGGCCGGTGTTCAGAAGGCGAGTGCGGTTCTCCCTCCGACGACCGGTAGACGCAGCTCGCTGTGGTGCGGCGCGACCCGCAGCCGGGTGCCGCCCGGCGGCAGCAGGGTGTACTCCTGGTCGCTGGAGAAGGCCACCAGGCCGATCCGGTGGCCGGCCGGGAAGATGTGGTCCTTCGGTTCCAGGGTCCACCGCAGGTCGTACAGCTTGCCCTGCCTCAACGGCTCGGTGCGCGACGGATCCCGACGGTTCTGCGGGTCCAGCCAGCCACGGGTGACCACCGTCGGCGCGACGGCCGAGCCGGCCGGACCGTAGTCCACCAGGTACGCGGTCAGGTTGGCGTCCGGCTTGTTGTCGACCGCCATCCGCAGCCGCATCTCGGGCCGTCCGGAGATGCGGACGTCGCGGGTCAGCGTGGGGGAGCGGTAGGCGAGCCGGTTCGGGCTGGCCACGTCCGGCTCGGCGACCAGGGCGTCCGGGTGCAGGGTGCGACCCTCGTCGACGAAGCTCTGCTCGACCTTTGCCTTCGGCGGCTTGCCCGAGGTGAGTGTGCCGGTGGTGGCGTCGGTCGCGGCCAGGCGCAGCGGCACCGCGCGGGCACCGGGATCCGGCCAGTTGGGGTACGTCGTGTAGACCCGGTCCTCCCGCTGCACCACTGCGGTGGGTTCGTCCATGACGCCGTTGCGTACGTCCCAGAGCCAGTAGTCGAACCAGCGGTTCTCGGTCTGTTTCCAGGTCCAGGTGCGGCCGTCGGGCAGGGTCACCGACGCGGTGTTGCCCGGCCCACCGTGCCCGCCCTGGTGCAGCCAGATCCTGCGCGGGACGCGGTGCCGCGTGAGCTCGTCCCACCAGCCGGCGAAGTGCTCGGTCTTCACGTTCCAGTCGTTGAGGCCGTGTACGACGAGCACGCTCGCCCGGACCTTCCGGGCGTCGAGGTGGTCGCGATCCGCCCAGAATTTCGAGTAGTCGCCGGTGACCCGGTCCTGCCGCGCGGTCAACTCGGCGATCTCGTTGGCGCAGCGGCCCTGCGCGCGGGCCCGGCCGGCGGTGAACCGGGCCAGCACGTCGACGTCCTCACCCTGGTACGTCCCGGGTGCGACGACCAGGCCGTTGGCCCGGTAGTAGTCGTACCAACTGCTGATCGCGGCGACCGGCACGATGGTCCGAAGTCCCGGGACGCCGGTGGCGGCCACCTGGTTGGGTAGCGTCCCGTTGTAGGAGACACCGGTCATGCCGACGGCGCCGGTGGTCCAGTCGGCGGCGACCGCCGCGCCGTTCGTGTCGTATGCCTTGGCCCGCCCGTTCAGCCAGTCGACGACGGCCCTGGTGCCGAGCGTCTCCGCGTGGTCGCCGCTGGTCGGGCAGCCGTCCGAATCGCCGGTGCCGACACTCTGACCGAGCACCACCGCGTACCCCCGTGGCACGTAGTAGTCGTCCAGCGAGCCCGGCAGGTTCGCCTTGGCCCCGGCCCGCTGGACCTGCCCGCCGGTCGAGCGCAGCCCGGAGTGGCGGGTGAGGCCGTTCTGCGGCAGCTCGTCCACCAGCACGCTCGGGTACGGCACGTCGTACCAGACGTCCTTGCGGTACGGGCTGTGCTCGAAGACGACCGGCACCTTGAACCCCTCGGTGGCGGTCTCCCGGGGCCGGGAGATGTCGATCGCCACCCGGTCGCGTAGGCCGTCCCGGTCGGTGTCCACGGTGGTTTCCACGTACACCCGCTCCTCGATCGCGTCGGTGAGCGAGAACACCGGCTGGGTCATGCCGTCGACGACCACGATGCCCGGTGGGGCGGTCGCCGAGGGCTCGGCCGCCGCGGGTGCCGGTGTCGCGCCCAGCGCCAGCGCGCCGGACAGACCGACGCCGAGTAGTGCCAGATGGGGGGATCGACGCACGCGCGTCTCCCTTCGGTCAGGCTGGTGGCCGGATTCCGCCAGGGTGGACGGAAATTCATTGACCACATGCTATGCCGCTGGTGTCGCTGCGCGGGTCCGGTGCTCGGCGGGTACGGTCGGGGCGTTACTGATCCGGAGCAAGCGGTGGAGGTTCGACGATGGGTTTTCCCAGCCTGACAGCGGGTGACGGCACGGTGTTGCCGGCGATCGGCCTGGGCACCTACAAGCTGAACGGCGAGGCCGGCGTCGAGGCGGTCGGTCACGCGATCCGCGCCGGCTACCGTTTGATCGACTCGGCGGTGAACTACGAGAACGAGGGTGCCGTCGGCCGGGCCGCGAGATCCGCCGACGTCTCACCGGACGAGCTGGTCGTCACCTCCAAGCTGCCGGGGCGTCGCCACCGGTACGCCGAGGCGCTGGCCACGATCCAGGAGAGCGTGTACCGCAGTGGCCTGGACCGGATCGGGCTCTATCTGATCCACTGGCCCAACCCCAAGGTCGATCTCTACGTGGAGGCGTGGAGCGCGCTGATCGAGGCGCGTAAACGCGGCCTCGTCCGGCACATCGGCGTCTCCAACTTCCTGCCGGAGCACGTCGACCGGCTGGTCGCCGAGACCGGTGTCGCCCCGGTCGTCAACCAGATCGAGATCCATCCGTACTTCCCGCAGCCCGAGGTGCTCGACCATCACCGCGCACACGGCCTCCTTGTCCAGGCGTGGAGCCCTCTCGGTCGGCGCAGCGAACTGCTGCAGGACCCGACGATCGCCGAGATCGCCCGCGTACACGGGATCAGCCCGGTACAGGCCGTCCTCGCCTGGCACGTCGCCCGCCAGGTGATCCCACTGCCGAAGGCCAGCAGCGCCGAGCGGCAGCGGGAGAACGCGAACATCTTCAGCATCGACCTCGATGACGCGGAGATCGAGGCGATCACCGCCCTGGGGCGTCCGGACGGGCGTACCGGCGGCCAGGACCCGGCGGTCTACGAGGAGTTCTGAGCGCGGCGCTGTTGTACGTCGTCGCCTTGGCGTTGCTGGCCGGCGGCCTGGCCGCTCGGCTCCGCCGCGGGCACGCGGGCATGACGCGCCGACCCGAGACGGTTCGAGGTAGGGGCATTCACAGGAGCGGCCAGATCTCGACGACCCCATGCGCGACGGCGCACGGTGTCCTCGACGCGATCTCGACGGCCTCCTCGATCGTCGAGGCTTCGATGATCGCGAAACCGGCGACCGGCAGCGTGGCGGACATGAATGGGCCGGTGTCGACGTGGGTGGCGGCGCCGTCGTGGTTGCGCACCTGGTAGGGCGGGCCGGCGATCCCCATAACGGAGCCCGCCTCCCGCAGGCGTGCGTCGTGGGCGTGGGCCTCCTCGCGTACGACCGGCTTGGTGCGGTCATACCCGGCCTGATCTCCGTATCCGATCGTCACGAACCTCGTCACGCGCGCCTCCCTGCTGCTTGCGAAATTCAATCAGTGTCAGCGTAGGTAGACTGCTCTCCGACTGCAACCAGTTGTGGGAGGGGTAATGACGGAAAGGTCTCGATCCGGATGTCCCATTAACCTGTCGCTGGAGGTCCTGGGCGACAGCTGGAGCCTGCTCGTGCTCCGCGATATGATCTTCGGTGGCCGCCGGCACTTCCGTGAGCTCCTCAACGGGTCGGAGGAGGGTATCGCCTCCAACATCCTCGCCAGCCGGCTGAGGAACCTGGTCGAGACCGGCCTGTTGACCAGGCAGCCGGACCCGACGCACCGGCAGAAGGTGATCTACAGCCTCACTGCGCAGGCCATCGACCTGGTGCCCGTGCTGGCGCACCTCGGTGCCTGGGGAACCCGATGGTTACCGGTCAGTGCGGAGTTGTCGATCCGTTCCCGACTCCTCGCCGATGGCGGCCCCGCACTGTGGCAGCGGTTCATGGCCGAGCTCCGTGCGGAGCACCTCGGCGTTCCCGCCGATCCGTCGCCCGGCGGCCAGCCGGTCCGTGAACGCCTACAGGCGGCCTACCCGGCTGTCCTGAGCGACGGCTAGCTCTGGCGAGGCCCGTCGCCTCCAGCTCGCCACCTTCGTCGTGAGCGAGGCCCTGCTGGCGGCTCCAGGCCGGCCGGCGCGGTCAGCGCCGCCAGGCCGACCAGAGTTCGGCGTACCTGCCGCCGGCCGCGACGAGATCCTCCGGGCTGCCGATCTCGACGATCCGGCCGTGCGACATCACGGCGACCTGGTCACAGGTGTGCGCCTGGGTGAGCCGGTGGGCGACGACAACGGCGGTGCGGCCGCGGATCAGGGCGCTGCTCGCCTGCTCCAGTTGCCGCGCGCCCGCGCTGCCGGCCTCGGCGCTGGCCTCGTCGAGGACGACGATCGGCGGGTCGAGCAGGGCGATCCGGGCCAGCGCCAGCTGCTGCGCCTGGCCGGCACTGACCGGGTGCTCGCCGTCACCGACCCTGGTGGCCAGCCCGTCGGGTAGCGCGGTGACCCACTCGCGGGCACCCACCAGGGTCAGCGCGGCCTGCAACTCCTCGTCGGCGGCGTGCGGGGCGGCCAGCCGCAGGTCGTCGGCGAGTGTGCCGGCGAAGACGTGCACCTCCTGGGTGACGACGCCGACGGTGCGGCGCAGCTCGTCCGGCGGCAGCTCGCCGATCGGTCGGTCACCCAGCCACACCTCGCCCTCGGCGGCGGGCAGGACGCCGCCGAGAATGGCTGCGAGCGTCGTCTTGCCGGCTCCGCTCTCACCGACGATCGCGATTGACTCGCCCGCGGCGATCTCAAGCGACGCGTCATGGACGACAGTCGGGCCCCCGGCGTAGCGGTGCGACACCGACTTGACGGTGATGCCGGCGGGTCGCCGCGCGGCCGCGGGAGCGCCGGCACTCGTCGCCGGCACGTCGAGGCCGGTGATGCCGACGAGCCGGGCGAGTGCCGCGCCGGCCGACTGGACGTCGTTGAACGAGATCAACAGCATCCCGAGCGGGCCGAAGAGCCGGTGAAAGAGCAGTGCGGCGGCGGTGACGTCGCCGACCGTGCTGTCGCCCGCGCGTACCAGCAGGAACCCGGTGAGGAGCACGGCGGTGAGCCCGATCGCCTCCGCGTAGTTCATCATGTTCGCGAACCAGAGGAACCCGCGGACGGCGCGCAGTCGCGCCACTACCGCGGCGCGCGACGTCTGCTCGACCCGCCGGCCCTGCCGGTCCTCCATGCCGTACGCGTGAACCGTGCGGGCGCCGGCGAAGGTGTTCAGCAGGCTCTGGGTGCGGACCGCCGAGGCCTCCCGCTCGGCGGCGTAGAGCCGCTTCGCCCGGGGCACGAAGCGGCGCAGGCTCATCACGTGCACCGGGAAGACGATCAGGAACGCGGCGGCGATCCGCCAGTCGAGCGTCGCGAAGCCGGCGAAGGTGATGACGACGGTGACCAGCGCGGTGAAGACTCCCGCGGCCAGCCGGACCGAGTCGGTCACCTTCTCCACGTCTTCGGTGACCCGGGAGGCGATGTCGCCGGACCCGGCGCTCTCCAGCCGCGCCGAGTCCATCCGCAGCGCGCGGTCGAGTACCTCTTCCCGCAGGTCGGCGCAGGCGCGCATGCCCCACTCGCTGACCAACCAGTTGGCGGTGCCGGTCAGCACCGCGGCGCCGAGGGCCGCGGCGAGGATCCACGCCGAGGTCAGCAGCAGCGACCCGACGGCGCCGTCGGCGACCACCAGGTCGACAAGCCGGCCGAGCAGGATCGGCACCGCGACCGCCGCGACGCTCGCCGACGTCGACGCGGCGACCGATGTCCAGCCGAGGCGCGGATAGCGCCGCAGGGCCCGCGAGAAGGCCGCGCCGGTCGCCCGGCCGGTGGCGACGGGAAGGATCGCGGACGTCGGGCTCACCGCCGCACCACCTCGGCGTACGCGCACTGCGCGAGCAGGTCACGGTGCCGCCCGACGGCAGCTACCCGGCCGGCCCGGACGAAGACGACGCGGTCGCACCGGTCGAGCAGCGGCGCGCTGGTGGTGACCAGCACCGTCGCTCGTGCCTCGCCGGCCCGGTGGGCGCGGATCCCGTCGGCGATGGCGTGCTCGGTGACGGCGTCGACGGCCGTCGTCGGGTCGCGGAAGACGGTGACCGGCCGGTCGGCCAGCAACGCCCGCGCCAGGGCGAGCCGCTGCCGCTGGCCACCGGAGAGGTTCAGGCCGTGGTCGGTCAGTTCGCGGTCCAGCCCGGCGTCGCCGTCGGCGAGCAGATCGCCGAGGGATGCCGCCGCCATGCTGGCGTCCAGTGCGGCGTCGTCCCGTTCGTCTCCGGTCTGCAACACCTCGCGCACCGTGGCACCGAGCAGGTCGACCGTGTGCGGCTCGACGAGTACGGCCCGACGCAACGAGGCGACGTCCAGCTCCGGCAACGGTGTGCCGGCCAACGTCACCTCACCGCGCTCGGGTGACCGCGCACCCGAGAGCAGGTCGGTGACGTCGTCGGCGGCACCGCTCTCCCCGGTGACGACGCCGAGCATCTCGCCGGGCCGCACGGCGAAGCCGACGCCGTCCAGCCCGGGGGCGTGTACCTCGTCGAGGGCCAACACGCCCGCCGCCGCGGTCCGTGCGCCGGACGGGGCCCGTTCGGGTGCGGCGAGCACCTCGGCCACCCGGGCCGCGCTGGCCCGGGCGGTCGCCAGCCGGAAGACGCAGTCGGCGAGGTTGAGCACCGGATCGGTGATGAACGTCGCCAGCCCGACGATCGTGATCAGCTGCCCGACCGTGATCCGCCCCTGGAGGGCGAACCAGCCGGCCAGCGCGGCCACGATCGTGATCAGCAGGCCGGTGGTGAACGTCGACGCGCCGACGAACGTGGCGCCGGCCTTGACGGTGCCGATGCTGGCCCGCAGCGACGTGCGGCTCGCCGTACGGTAACGGCGAACGGCCTCGTCGACGCCACCGAAGCCGCGTAGCGGTCGGAGCCCGCGCAGCAGGTCCGACGCGGCCGCGGCGGCCCGGCCGATGGCCTGTTGCTGCGCTGACGTGTGGCGTCCCACGATCGGCCCGAGGGCGTTGAGCCCGAGCACCAGGATCGGCACGCCCACCACCAGTCCGAGCCCGAGTGACCAGTCGATCCGCAGCAGCACGGCCGTCGACACCGTCAGACCGACGAATGCGCTCACCGCCCGGGAACCCAGTTCGAGCAGTTCGGCGGCGGACTGGGTGTCGGAGGTCGCGATCGAGAGCAGCTCGCCGCTCTGGCGGTTGGTCCGGATACCCCGACCCCTGACGACGCGCCGCACCACCCGCATCCGTAGCTCGTGCGATTCCTCGACCACCGCTCTGGACAGGAACCAGAAACCCGACCGCCATCCCATGGTGAGGGCGGTGAACAGCGTGAAGATGCCCAGCACGGACCAGACCATCGCGGAGGTGGATCCCGTCCCGACGGCCTGGTCGATGACCAGGCCGATCGCCACCGGGACGAGCGCTTCGCACACCTGGTGCAGCGACCAGAAGGCGGCGCACAACGAGGTGTCCTGGCGCTGGCGCCAGAACATTTGGCGGATCAGCCGCGCCGTGGTCTCTGGCATATCCCCGCCTTACCGATCAATGAGTTAGGGCAGGCTAACCTGAAGTCACCGGTTGGCGCCATTGGACGCCTGGGGCCGGTCTGACGGCCGGCAGCAAGACCGTAAGGCCGGAACGGCGTCGGCAGAACTGTCGGGCGAGCAACCTCACACCGCCGCCGGTCGCCGACCGGCTGGCCGTCGACGGACACCGGCTCGCCGAGCGTAAGGCGCTGCCCGGCGGCGCCTGAGTGGAGGCCGAGGCCAGCAACCCGGGGCGTGGCCTGAGGTGGGTGGCCGGTCAGGCCGGTGCCAGGCCGGCCCAGGAGCGCAGCAGCCGCCCGCCGATGGAGTCGACGGGACCTGAGCCGGGACCGTTGACTATGCGTTCGACGATCTCGGTGCGGGTGAACCACCGCGCCTCCACCAGCTCCGCCCCGTCGACGGCGATCGACTCGTCGACGGCGCGGGCGACGAATCCGACCATGAGCCCGGCCGGAAAGGGCCACCCCTGTGAGCCTCGGTAGGTCACCTCACCGATTGTCACCCCGGCCTCCTCGGCGACCTCACGGCGCACGGCACCCTCCAGGCTCTCGCCGATCTCGACGAAGCCGGCCAGCAGGGAGAAGCCGTCCACGGCGGCGCCGTGATGGCGGGCCAGCAGGCAGCGTGGTCGCGGGTCAGGGCTCTCCACCAGCACGAGGACGGCCGGCTCGATCCGGGGAAACAGCTGCCTGCCGCACGTAGGACCGCGGCATATCCGCAGGTGCCCGGCGTGGGCGCTCGTGGTCGCCGCGCCGCAGGTGCCGCAGTACCGGGTGTGCCGGTTCCAGTAGAGCAACCCTCGGGCGTACGCCAGGGTGGCGGCCAGCGGCGCGGGCAGTGTGCCGGCCAGGCTTCGCAGGTCGACGCTGGCGTGCGCGGCGCCGAGCCGTAGCGCCTCGGCCTCCTCGGCCTCGCTGAGGTCGGCGGCGAAGATCGCGGTCGGGCCGTCGAGGCCCAGAAGGGTGCTCTGGCCGGCGGCCGCCACCACGATGCGGCCCGCGGCTCCGGTGAGCGTGGCGGGCCGGCCGGCGGTGGTCAGCAACGGTCGGTCGCGCCACATCGGGAGCACCTGGCTGTCGTCGCGCCGGAGCCGATCGGCGACCCAGTCCGGGTCGGTGCGCAGACTCGCGGCCCGGTCGTGCGGCGTCGCGGAGTACGCCAGCCCGTTGGAGATCATGTCCTGATCGTGCCCGATGAATCCGGCGTGAGAAACAGTCGGCGCGAAATGAAACGAACTCACATGGGAGCACGGGTACGGCCGTCCGCTGAACCAGTCGGACCGCCGTACCCGCTAAATGACGTCAGAGTGGGCGAATGTTCTCCGCCTGCAGACCACGCTGCCCCTGGGTGACTTCGAATTCCACCCGCTGGTTTTCCTCCAGGCTGCGGAAGCCGCTCGCCGAGATGGCCGAGAAGTGGGCGAACACGTCGTCACCGCCCCCGTCCTGGGCGATGAAGCCGAAACCCTTGTCCGCGTTGAACCACTTGACGGTACCCGAAGCCATGTCTTCTCCTCTGCAGGCTCCTGAGACGCCGCATCGTGCGGAGTCTCGTGTCGCTGTGTTGATCGCCCGCGTCCGGAAAGGACGAAACAAAAAGGCGCCCGGGGATTCGGATACCCATCAGGCGCCAGCAACGTCTACGGAAACCAAAACTGCAACGTGGTCACCGTAGCACGGAAATCCGTGGGCGCAGCGATTTGTCGACATCGCCATCGTGTCGTGCCGGCGTACGGAATCGTGCTGTCGTCCCTGGCGACCACACCGCCTCGGTGCAGGAAGAGCCCGCGTGAGGGGAGGCGGTTTTGAAGTGGACGGGACGCGCGCACCGGTGACGAGGCGTGGGAGTCCCGGCACGAGCTGGCTGGCCTGGCGGCAGCACCGGGTCAGGCGCGGGGGAAATCCGGTGTAGAGCGCCGACCGAGCGGTGGGTAGTCGCCCGTCGGTGGTGCTCGGCGACGCCAGAGCTCCGTGGAGCGAAGCCGGATGATGGACGGTACGCCGAACAGCGCCAGCCCGAGGCCGAGTCCCGCGTCGACGTATTTCGAGAACAGTAGGACCGCCAGTAGGACCGCCTATCGACTTGCGTCAACCACCCAGGGGTCTGCCCGATCCCGCGACGGGTCGTTGCGGCGGCGAGCCGTCGACCGGAGGGTGGCGTCGCCCGACCGTGGAGGCCGCTGGGTGGGTCCGGACCGACGTTGGACCGTGTGCCTAGCTCGCTGCCGCCGGTGTCGGACGGTAGTCGAACCAGTCGAAGGCGGCGCTACCCTCGGTGACGTAGAGGCCGAAGACCCGGCCGGTGAAACCGGCAGCGACCTCCGTGGACAGGTAACGTCCGTCGAGTTCGGCCAGGACGACGGGGCCGGTCTCGGTCCGTACCTCGAAGCTGACCATGTCGCAGGCGGTGGGACGTACCCCGAACGGTGCCCCGGGCGCCGTCACCTGGTCTGCGGCGGTCGCCGTCGGTGGGAGCAGGTCGTGGGTCCTGGTGGCGATCGTCAGAGTAACCGGACCGGCGGGCACCGGCCGCTCGCCGAAGACCTGGCGGAACGGCCCGACCCGGCCGACCACCCGCACGGTGCCGCCGGACACCTCAAGGTCGTAGTGATGGGCCTCGTCGATCCGCAGGGTCAACCCGGCCCGTCCGCAGCCGGGATCGACGTGCACGGCGGCGCGGCAGTCATGGTGGAGCTGCCGGCGGGCGAGGACGGTCGCCCCGGCGCGGTCGAGGGTCGTGCCGTCGGCGTGGAGGGTGAGCCAACCGGGCCGCTCGGCCAGCGACCAGGCGGCTGCCGGTCGGCCGCGTAGCGATACCCAGCCCGGCGCCAACTCGGCTCCGTCGAAGTCGTCCCGGTGTCCGCCGGGATCCGGCGCAGCAGCGTGCGCCGGCGGGCTCCCGGCTGGCGCCTTCGTGGTCTCCTCGACCGGGTCGACCACCGGCCAGCTGTCCACCCACCGCACCGGCACCAGGAAGGTCTCCCGTCCGAGCACGTGGTACGGCGGCCACTGACCCTTGGCCCGGATGCCGAGCAGCACCATCCACCAACTGCCGTCGGATGCCTGGACCAGGTCGGCATGGCCGGTCGCCTGCACCTTCCGGTCGGTGCTGCGGTTGGTCAGGAACGGGTTTGCCGGGCCGGGCTCGAACGGCCCCCGGATGCTGCGGGAACGGGCGATCGAGACGGCATGGCCAGTGTGCGTGCCGCCCTCGGAGACGAGCAGGTACCACCAGTCGCCGATCCGGTACAGGTGCGGAGCCTCCGGGTACTGCCCGCCGGTGCCGGACCACAACGGAACCGGACCTTCCAGGACGGTGCCGGCCTCCGGGTCGATCCGGTACGACTCCACCCCGGAGACCGTCATCCAGCAGTCACCGCCGTCCCAGGCGAGAGAGGGATCGACGTGCGGCAGGTCGAAGTAGACCGGGTCCGACCACGGTCCGGCCGGGTCGGTGGCGGTGACGATCAGGTGTCGGCCGATGCTCACATTCGTGGTGACCATCCAGACCCGGCCGTCGTGGTGGCGGATGGTCGGCGCGAAGATGCCGCGCGAGGCGTGCGTGTCGGCGGCAAATTCCAACTGGCCGGGACGATCGAGCACGTTGCCGATTTGCTGCCAGTTCACCAGGTCCCGGCTGTGGAAGATCGGTACGCCGGGAAAGTACTCGAAACTCGAACAGACCAGGTAGTAGTCGTCGCCGATACGGCAGACGCTCGGGTCGGGATGGAAGCCGGGGACCACCGGGTTGCGGAAGGTGGCGGAGGGGGCAGTCATAGGCAGTCGCGCAGGGCCGTGACGATCGACGCTTCGAGCTCCGGTCGTAGCCGGGTCACCGGCACCGAGACGCTCACCGCGTCGACCGCCGGCGTCGCCAGCGGCACGGCCATCGCGACGCACACAATGCCCTCGGTGTTCTCCTCACGGTCGACGGCGTAGCCGGTCGCCCGCACGGTGGCCAACGCGGCGTGCAGGGCGTCGCGATCGGTGATGGTGTGCGGGGTGAGGCGGGGCGGCGGCCAGGACAGCAACTCGTCGACCTCCTGGTCGGAATGCGCGGCGAGCAGCGCCTTACCGAGCGCGGTGGCGTGGGCCGGCAATCGGCGGCCGATGGCGCTGTAGAGGCGTAGCCGGTGCACCGACTCGCGCTTGGCCAGGTAGACCACCTGGTCGCCGTCGAGCCGGCCGAGATGCACGGCCTCCCCGAAGCGGCGGGACAACTCGTCGAGCACCCCGGCGAGCAGGCCGACTCGGTCGTCGCCGTCGAGGTAGGCGGCGCCGACCCTCAGCGCCCGCAGGCCCAGCCGGAACCGGGTGCCCGTCTCGTCGGCCTGCACCCAGCCGCGGCCGGTCAGCGTCCGCAGCAGGCCGTGCAGGCTGCTCTTGGGGATGCCGAGGGCGTGGGCCAGGTCGCCCAGCGCCCACGGGTGGGGCTGGTCCGCGAGTAGTTCGAGTAGGTCGAGAGTGCGCCCGGCCGACTTGACCGGCTGGAAATCCTCGGGCGCGGTGGACACCTGGTCACTCTAGCGAAGGAGGCGCGCCAGCGGTAAGGTCATGTACGTGACAAACGTTCACGGACTTGAACAGATGACCCTCGGTCGGGTGCTGCCTGTCGTCGTTCTCGACGACGCACGGCACGCCGACCCACTCGGCGACGCCCTGGTCGATGGCGGTCTGACGGCGGTCGAGGTGACCCTGCGTACCGCCGCCGGGCTGGACGCCATCAGGACGCTCGCGGCCCGCGGCGACCTGGCGGTTGGTGCCGGCACGGTGCTCACCGCCGAGCAGGCCGAGCAGGCCATCGCGGCCGGTGCCCGATTCGTGGTGACCCCCGGTTTCGCGCCGGCCGTGCTCCGCGTCTGCCAGCAGGCCGCAGTGCCGGTGGTGCCGGGTGTCGCCACCGCGACCGAGATCCAGATGGCCCTCGACGCCGGCCTCGGCGTCGTCAAATTCTTCCCCGCCCAGCAACTCGGCGGCGCCACGATGATCAAGGCGCTGGCCGCGCCGTTCCGTCAGGTCCGGTTCATCCCCACCGGCGGCATCACCGCCGCCGTGATCGCGGAGTACCTCGCCGTACCGGCCGTCCTGGCGGTCGGCGCCAGCTGGATGGTGGCGGCGGACCTCATCGCCGGCGAGCAGTGGGAAGAGATCAGCTCCCGAACGCGGGCGGCACTGGCTGCGGCCGGAGGTGCGGCATGAGCGACCGGCCGATCGTCACTCCCCGACCGAAGGCCGACTGCCGTTTCGACCTGGTCTCGCTCGGCGAGGTCATGCTGCGTCTCGATCCGGGTGAGGGCCGGATCCGCACCGCGCGCCAGTTCCGCGCGTGGGAGGGCGGCGGGGAGTACAACGTCGCCCGGGGCCTGCGCCGCTGCTTCGGCCTGCGGACCGCGGTCGTCACCGCGTTCGCCCGCAACGAGGTCGGCCTGTTGCTGGAGGATCTCATCCTCCAGGGCGGCGTCGACACCAGCCTCGTCACCTGGCTGCCCTACGACGGCATCGGCCGCACCGCGCGCAACGGACTCAACTTCACCGAACGGGGCTTCGGCGTACGGGGGGCGGTCGGCACCTCCGACCGCGGGAACTCCGCCGCCAGTCAACTCAAGCCGGACGACGTCGACTGGGATCACCTGTTCGGTGCGCTCGGAGTGCGGTGGCTGCACACCGGCGGCATCTACGCGGCGTTGTCGGAGACGGCCGCGCTTACCGCCGAGGCCGCCATGACCGCCGCCCACAGGCACGGCACCGTCGTCTCCTACGACCTGAACTACCGGCCGAGCCTCTGGAAGGCCGTCGGCGGCCAGGATCGCGCGCAGGAGGTGAACCGCCGGCTCGCCGGCCTGGTCGACGTGATGATCGGCAACGAGGAGGACTTCACCGCCTGCCTGGGCTTCCCGGTGCCCGACACCGACATCCACAGTGGCGCGTTGGACGCCCGCAACTTCAAGGCGATGATCGAGGCGGTCGTCGAGGCGTACCCCAACTTCAAGGTCGTGGCGACCACCCTGCGTGGCGTGCGCAGCGCGACCGTCAACGACTGGGGTGCCGTGGCCTGGGCGGGCGGTGCGTTCGCCGAGGCCACCCACCGACCCGCGCTCGAAATCATGGACCGGGTTGGCGGCGGCGACAGTTTCGCCTCCGGGCTGATCTACGGCCTGCTGGAACGCGACGGTGACCTGGCGCTGGCGGTGGAGTACGGTGCCGCGCACGGAGCCCTGGCGATGTCCACCCCCGGCGACACGTCGATGGCCAGCGTGGCCGAGGTGGAGGCGCTGATGCGGGGGGCCGGAGCCCGCGTGCAACGCTGACCCGAGCCGGCCGTGCCCGCCCGGCTCACCCGTCGGCCTCGGCGCTGTAGAGCATCGCCTGGGCGGGGGCGAGCAGTGGTGCAGGCAAACCCACCTCGGCCAGGACCCGGCCCGGCAGGGTCACCCCACCGGACCGCAGCCACGCCGGGGCCGCCTCGCCGACGGTGCGCACCGGCGGGCCGAGCGGGAGCGGGCGTACGGTGTAGCGGCGCTGCGGTTCAAGCCCGGGGAAGCGCAGTGGCGCGGGCAGGCCTGACTCCGGCGGCGCGAGCGTGGCCAGAACGTACACGCCGCAGTCGCCGTGGGCGTCGACGACGCCGTACAGGTAGCGGCCCAGTCGGTCGTCGTCGGCGCGGACCAGCGTACCGGTGTGCAGCAGGTGCCGCAGCTGCTTGTACCGCACGATCCACCGGGCGATGTCGGCGCGTTCGTTGGGGGTGGTCCGGGTCAGGTCCCACTCCACGCCAGCGTTGCCGAGTAGCGCGGTGGCGAGACGGAAGCTGAGATCCGACGCACGGCCGGTGATGTGGGCGGTGGTGTCGCCGAGGTGCCCGCCGAGGTACTCCAGTGGCACGAGCACGCTGGTCCACCGCTGGATCCGCTGGCGTTCCAGCGGGTCGTTGTTGTCGGAGGCCCAGACCCGGTCGACCAGCGGCAGGATGCCCAGGTCGATTCGGGCGCCGCCGGAGGCGCAGCTCTCGATGTGCAGGTGGGCAAAGGCGTCCCGCAGCGCCGCGAGCAGTCGGTACACGGCTTTGGTCTGCCGGTGGGTTGCGCCCTCGTGCAGCAGATCGCGGTTGTGGTCCCACTTGAGATAGCCGATCGGGTATTCGGTGAGCAGCGCGGTGAGCCGTTGCAGGACGTAGGCGTAGGCATCGGGATGAGTCAGGTCGAGCACCCGCTGCCAGCGCCAGGTCGGCGAGTCCGATGGACCGAGCACCCACTCCGGGTGGGCACGGGCGAGCCGCGAGTCCGGGCTGACCATCTCCGGTTCCACCCACAGCCCGAAGTCCATGCCACGCTGGTGGACCCGGTCGACGAGCGGGCCCAGCCCGGCGGGCCACCGATCCTGGTCGACGTACCAGTCACCGAGCGCCCGGCGGGGGTCGCGGCGTCCGGTGAACCAGCCGTCGTCCAGCACGAAGCGCTCCACCCCGACCTCGGCGGCCAGGTCGACGAGCCGGTCGAGCCGGTCGGCGTCGTGGTCGAAGTAGACCGCCTCCCAGGTGTTGAGCACGACGGGAGCCGGCCGGCGGGCGGGCGCGATGTCCCGGATCCAGGCGTGCAGGCGAGACGAGAGGCCGTCGATGCCGGAGTCGGACCAGGCGGTCACCGCCCACGGGGTGGCGTATTGCTCGCCGGGGGCGAGTCGCATCTCGCCGGGTGTGAGCAGCTCGCCGCAGCCGAGCACGGTGTGGCCCAGCGGGTGGCGCTCCACCCAGCTGCGCTTGTCGCCGCTCCACGCCAGGTGTGCCGCCCAGATCCGCCCGGACCGAAACCCGAAACCGGGCGTGCCGACCATCATCAGAAACGCGTCGTTGTGGCCGGGGCGACCGTGCCGGCTCTCGCGGCTCCAGAGCCCGTCGCGCACCCGAGTGCGCTGCGGCCGGCGTTCATAGGCCCACACGCCGGTGAAGTCGAGGATCTCGCTGGCTTCGGTGGGCACCGGTAGCAGCACATCCAGCGAGGCGAGCTGGAAGTCGTCCGCGCCCTCGTTCCGAAGCCGGTGACGGACGCGCAGCACACCCTGCCGGGTCAGTTCGATATCTGTGGTGAGGCGCAGCCGGCCGTCCTTCGTCTTGAGATCGAGGACCGCCGCCGTCGCCGAGCGTTGCACCTGCACCAGGCGCAGGTCCGGCACGGAACCGCCCTCGTCGCGCCGGTGTCCGGAAATCGCCGGCCGGCCGCTCCAGCCCTGCGCCACGGTGGGTAGCAGCGACAACCGCAGTGGCACGTCGAGGGCGCTCGAGGGCACCGCCGGCACGGCGGCGTCGGCGAGCGCGGCCAGCGACGGCTCATTGAGATCATCGAGGTCACGGCCCCAGTGCACCACGACGGGGTACGCGCCGCGGGCGTCCAGCACCAGGCTGGCACCCGCGGCGCGCAGGTAGACGAGCAACTAAGCTACTCCTTCACCGGGATCGCCTGCGACTTCAAGGCGTCGACGGTAGACGATTGGGTGGCCTTCAGCGCGTCGGAGAGGGTGCCCTGGCCTGAAACGGCGGCCTTGAACCCGTCGGCAGCGTCGGCGTACGTCTTGGTCATCAACGGGCCCCAGACGAAATTCGGGGAGACCTGCACGGAGGCGTCGGCGAACACCTCGTAGATCTTCTGGCCGCCGTAGAACTCGACGCCCTGGCTGAGCGCGGGCAGGTTGGCGCCGGCCTTGCTCGCCGGGTACAGGTTCGCCTTCTCGTTGAGCAGGATCAGCGCCTCGGTGGAGGTGTTCAGCCAGAGCGCGAACTTGGCCGCCTCGTACGGGTGCTTGGAGTTCTTGAACACGGCGGTGGAGGAACCGCCCCAGTTGCCGGCGGCCTTGTCGCCGGTGGTCCACTGCGGCATCGGCGCGACCGCCCAGTTGCCGGCGGTCGACGGTGCGCCGCTGGCGATCGAGTTGGCGCCCCACACCGCGGAGATCCACGTCCAGGCCTGGCCCCTGTCGTAGGCGCTGTTCCACTCGTCGGTCCACGGCGGTACGGCGGAGACCAGCTCGCGGTCGATCAGGTCCTGCCAGTACGTGGCGACCTGGGTGGTCTTGTCGTCGGTGAGGCTGACCGTCCACTGGGAGCCGTCGTTGCTGAACCAGCTTGCACCGGCCTGCCAGGCCAGCCCGGCGAACTGGTTGACGTCGCTCTGGGAGAAGTTGGTGATGTACCCGCCGGCGGCCTTGACCCTCTCCGCCGCTGCGGCGTATTCCGCCCAGGTGGTCGGCACGGCGATGTCGTTGGCCTTGAAGAGGTCGGCGCGGTAGAACAAGGCCATCGGGCCGGCGTCCTGCGGGATCGCGTACACCGAGTTCGGCTCGCCGAAGGTCACCTGCCCCCACGTCCAGTCGACGAAGGTGTCCCTGGCGTCGGTGACGATGTCGCAGCCGGCGAGGTTGGTTAGGCCGTCCTGCACCCGGAAGCTGGGCAGGGTGTCGTACTCGATCTGGCCGAGGTCCGGGGCGTCGCCGGCCTTGAGCTGGTTGAAGAAGTTCTGGTAGGTGCCGCCGTTGCCGTTCGGGCCGGTCTGCACTGTGACCTGGATGTCGGGGTTCGCATCGTTCCAGACCTTGACCACGTCCTCGATCCCTGGGATCCAGGAGGTGAAGGTCAGGTCGACATTCCCGGTCGACGGCGCGCAGCCGCCCGCGGCGGGCGCCTCGTCGGCGTCGGTGTTGTCGGTGCCCGAGGCGCAGGCGGCGAGGGCCAGGGCGGAGGTCAGCAGGATGCCGACACTGCGGAGAGGACGATTCATCGGAGGATCCTTTCGGGGGGTTGTTCGCACGAGCGGTGATTGGTCACTTGAGGGCTCCGGTGGCGAGGCCGTTGCGCCAGAAGCGCTCCAGCGACAGGAAGGCGACGATCAGCGGGGCGACCGACAGCAGCGCGCCGACGAGTACCAGGCCACGTAGTTCGGGTATCTGGTTGATCTGGGTGTTCCAGGTGTAGAGGCCCAGGGTCACGGGGAAGAGCCGCTGGTCGCCGAGCATGATCAGCGGTAGCAGGAAGCTGTTCCAGACGGCGACGAAGTGGAACAGGAAGATGGTGACCAGACCGGGGAACATGAGGCGGCCGGCGACGGTGAAGAAGGTGCGTACCTCACCGGAGCCGTCAATGCGGGCGGCCTCCAACAGATCGTCGGGCACGCTCGCTCTGGCGTAGATCTGCGCGAGGTAAACGCCGAACGGGTTGACCAGACTCGGCAGGAAGACCGACCAGAAGGTGTTCGTCGCGCCGACGTAGCTGAAGATGAGGAACAGCGGCAGGGCGAGCGCGGTGGCCGGCACGAGCACCCCGCCCAGCACGACGTTGAACAGCGTCTCGCGGCCGGGAAAGCGGTACTTCGCCAGCGCGTACCCGCACATGGCCGCCAGGAGGGTGCCGAACAGTGCGGCGCCACCGGTGTACGCGACGCTGTTGAGCATCCAGCGGACGAAGACGCCGTTGTCGTAGGCGAACAGCGCACGGATGTTGTCGGCCAGCGCGACGTCGGCGAACCACAGTGGGTTCGTGCCGGTGAACTGCGACCGGTTCTTGGTCGCGGCGACGACCAGCCACCAGACCGGCACCAGGACGTAGACCGCGCACACGCTCAGGATCAGCATGGCCGCCGAGCGGGTGAAGATGCTGTCGCGGGACGCGGTCGACTCGTCCCGGTCATGACGTCGGCGTACGGTTCTGGTGAGGCTCACCGCAATCCCCTCCGCTGCATGAGTTTGAGGAACGTGAAGGACAGCACGAAGGTCGCCAGTGCCAGCACGACGGAGAACGCGGCGGCCAGGTTGAAGTTCGGGATCGACGAGGTCGAGTAGACCGTCATGTTGGGGGTGTACGTGCTGGACACCGCCGAACTGAAGCTGCGGAAGACCTGGGGTTCGGCCAGCAGTTGCAGGGTGCCGATGATTGAGAACACGGTGGTCAGCACCAGGGCCGGCGACACCAGCGGAATCTTGATCGACAAGGCGATCCGGGCCGGTCCCGCGCCGTCGAGCCGGGCGGCCTCGTAGATCTCGGTCGGGATGGACATCAGATACGAGTAGATAATGATCATGTTGTACCCGACATACACCCAAGTCACCACGTTGGCCATCGCCCACAGCACGAAATCGGCGGAGAGCAGGTCGACGTTGCTGGTCACCGCAGTGAAGGGGGAGAGGTTCGGTGAGTACAGGAAGCCCCACATGATCGCGGCGACGATTCCGGGGACCGCGTACGGCAGGAAGAAGGCCAGCCGGAAGAAGCGCCCGCCTCGGGCCAACCCGGAGTCGAGTAGCAGGGCGAGTAGCAGGGCAATGCCCAGCATGACCGGCACCTGCACCACGCCGAACAGCAGCACCCGCCCGATCGACCGCCAGAACGGCCCGTCGGAGAACACCCGCTCGTACTGGGCCATCCCGCCGAAGACCTCGTGAGCCGGTCCGAACAGGCCGGTGCGTTCCACCACGTACAGCGACTGCACCATGGCGTAGCCGACGGGCAGGACGAAGAACAACGCGAACAACACCCCGAAGGGCAGGAGGAAGAAGGTTACGGCGCCTCGGTGTGCGGTGCGTCGCCTGCGCACTGGGGGGCGCCCGTCCGCGGCGCGTGCCGCGTCGGTACCGGTGGTGACAGTCATGCTGACTCCTCGCGAATCACCCGGACGTCGCCGGCCGGGACCCGCACCAGTCCACGCACCACGTCACCGGTCACCAGATCGATGCCGGCGGCGGTGTACTGGATGTCGGCTGTGCCGTGGTTGATGACGAACAGGTAGCTGCGCCGGTCGGCGCGGCGGCGAACCACCTCGACCGAACCGTCGCCCTCGGGACCCAGCGGCCGTACGCCGGCCATCCGGATCGCCTCGCGTACCACGTCGCGTAGCGCGTCGGCACGCAACTCGGTGGCCAGGTACCACGCGGTGCCCGCGCCGAAGCTGTTGCGGGTCACGGCGGGAACGCCGGTCACCGGTCCTTCGACGTACCGGGCCACCGGATCTGCCGTGGTGACCCGCAGCCGCTCGGCCCACAGGCGGGCCCGGGCTCCGGTGTCGAGGGACACCTCGACTTCCGGCAGCAGCGGCACGAACTCCTCGACCGTGACGCCCAGCAGGTCCCGGAACGCGCCCGGATAGCCGTCCAGCCGGATGCGGTCGTCGTGATCGACGATGCCGCTGAAGAAGGTGACGAGGACGTGGCCGCCCGCCGCGACGTACGCCTCGATGGCCGCCGCCTCGTCGTCGGTGACCAGGTGCAGGCACGGTACGACGACCAGGCGGTACCGGTCCAGGCGCGCGGTCGGGGCCACCACGTCGGTGGTCACGCCGAGTTCGCGCAACGCCCGGTACGCGCGATGCACCTGGTCCAGGTAGGTGATTGACTGGGATGGACGGCTCTCGCCCTCGGTCGCCCACCAGGACTGCCAGCTGAACAGCAGCCCGACCTCTGCCTCCACCGTACTGCCGGCGACTTCGTCCAACCGGTTTAGGGCCGCCGACAGTCGCAGCACCTCGCGCCAGGTCGCGGTGTCGGTGCCGGCGTGCGGAAGCATCGCCGAGTGGAACTTTTCCGGCCCCTGTGCCGAGGCACGCCACTGGAAGAAGCACACGGCGTCGGCGCCCCGGGCGACGTGGGTCAACGAGTTGCGCAGCAGTTCGCCCGGCGCCTTGGCCAGGTTGTGCGGTTGCCAACTCACCGCCGACGTCGAGGACTCCATGAGCATCCACGGTCGTCCGGTGGCGAGCCCTCGGGTGAGATCAGCGGCGAAGGCGAGTTCGGCGGTGGGCTCGCCGAGACGGTGGTCGAGATAGTGGTCGTTGGCGACGAGGTCGACCTCCGGCGCCCACCGCCAGTAGTCCAGGTTGCGGATGTGGGCGGTGACCATGAAATTAGTGGTGATCGGCTTGGTGCTGTGCCGGCGCAGCACCGCCACCTCGTCGCGGTAGTAGTCCAGCAACTCGTCGGAGCTGAAACGGTGGAAGTCCAGCGTCTGACTCGGGTTGCCGGCCGACAGCGCCAGCCGGGGCGGTTGCACCTCGGACCAGTCGCCGTACCGCTGACTCCACACCGTCGTCCCCCACCGGTCGTTGAGCGTCTCGATGGTGCCGTAGCGCTTCTGTAGCCAGCGGCGGAACGCCTCGGCGCTCTCGTCGCAGTAGCAGTGGGCGTTGTGGCAGCCCAGCTCGTTCGAGACGTGCCAGAGGGCAACGGCGGGGTGCGCCCCGTACTGGCGTGCGACCTCATCGACCAGGGCCAGGGCGCGGCGGCGGAAGATCGGCGAACTGGGACACCACGCCTGACGGCCACCAGGGTAGCGCCGGGTGCCGTCCGCGGCCATGGGCAGGATTTCCGGATGGCGGGTGGTTAGCCAGGGCGGTGGTGATGCGGTCCCGGTACCAAGATTGATCCGGATGCCATGCCGGTGCAGCAGGTTCACGACGCGGTCGAGACTGTCGAAGTCGAATTCGTCAGGCCGGGGCTCCAGGTGTGACCAGCCGAAGATGTTGATGGCGACCAGGTCCACGCCGGCCTGCCGCATCAGGCGTACGTCCTGCTCCCAGATGGTGGGCGACCACTGCTCCGGGTTGTAGTCGCAGCCGAGGGTGAGGCCGACGACCGGTGTGGGTGAGGCGGCGGTCCGCTGCGGTGGCGAGGTCATCGGCTGCTCCGGACCGGAATGTGTGCACGTGCACACATTGCCGTGTGATTGCTGACGGTTAACAAATGTGTGAACGTGCACACACTAGGTATGTCGTTGTGTCCCGGTCAAGGTCCGTGCATGATCACGTTTCGGTATCATTGCTGGTAGCGGCAGTGCCGCCCGGCCACACAAGGCGGTTGCTCTCGCGGTCGCGCCACCTGCTGGCGCTACAGTGTCCGCGTGCAGCGACGGAACGCAACGTCGAAGCGGGCCACCGTGCACGACGTAGCCGCCGCCGCAGGTGTGTCACGCGGAACGGTCAGCCGATTCCTCCATGGCGGGTACGTGTCCACGGCGGCCCGCGACGCCATCGAGACCGCCATCACCGAGACCGGTTACGTGCCGAACACCGCCGCGCGCAACCTGGTCACCCAGCGCTCCCAGGCGGTGGGCTTCATCGTCCTCGAACCGCAGGGGCAACTGCTGGAAGACCCGAACATCGGTGCCATCATGCTCGGCGCCAACGCCGTGTTCTCCGCCGCCGACTACCAGATGGTCAACCTCGTGGTCGACTCCGCGCGTGACCTCGCCCGCATCGCCAAGTACCTGATGGGTGGATTCGTCGACGGCGTGATCATCGTTTCGGCCCGGGCGCACGACCCGATCACCCGCATCGTGACGGAGATGGCGCTGCCCGCCACGTTCGTCGGCCATCCACCCGACCTGGGGCGTGACGTGCCCTACGTGGGCATCGACAACGTCGGTTCCGCGCGGGCGATCACCGAGCGGCTGGCGGCCACCGGACGACGGCGCATCGGCATGATCGCCGCCGCGCTGGACCGCGACTCGGGTGCAGACCGGCTCCTCGGTTTCCAGCTGGCGCTCGGAGAGCGCCTCGACGCGAGGCTGGTGGCCAAGGTCAGATACTACGACTACGTCTCCGGTATGCACGGCATGAGGGTGCTGCTCGACCGGGAGCCCCGGATCGACGGCGTCGTCGCCGCGTCCGACTTCGTTGCCGCCGGCGCGTTGCAGGTGCTTCGCGAGGCCGGCCGCGTTGTGCCCGAGGATGTTGGAATCGTTGGCTTCGACGACAGTCCGTGGGCGCAGCGCACCAGTCCCGCCCTGTCGACCGTGCATCAGCCTGCGAACGAACTCGGTGCCCGCGCCGCCGATCTGGTGTTGCGGCAACTGCGAGGTGCGCCTTTCGAACCCGGCGGCATCCTGCTGCCCACCCCCGTGGTGTGGCGGGCGTCCGCCTGACCGCCGGCCTGCGGGTCGGCGCAGGGGTCAGCTCACTGCCGCGACAGTTGTTGGGTGGAGCTGCTTCTGGGATGCTGCGGCCATGCCTTCCCTGTCGCACGGCTCCGCCGAAGGAGCCCTCCATCAGCCGATTCGGACCCAGCTCGAGACGTTTCTCGACGAGCACCGCGCCGTGCTCAACGGCTGCCTCGACGGGCTGAGCGAGGAGCAGGCCCGCCGGTCTCTGGTCCCGTCGCGGACCACTTTGCTGGGGCTGGTGAAACACGCAGCCTTCGTGGAGAGGGTCTGGTTTGACGAGGGGGTCACCGGCCGATCACGCGCTGAGATCGGCATCCCCACGACGCCGGACGAGTCGTTTGTCCTCGACGACACCGACACCGTTGACAGCGTCCAGCGAGCGCACCGGAAAGCCTGTGCGGCGTCCCGACGCGCCACGGCGGACCTGGACCTGGACGACGTGCTGCCCGGCAACCGGCGTGGCCCGATCCCGCTGCGCTGGGTCTACCTGCATGTGCTGCGCGAACTCGCCCAGCACGGCGGGCACGCCGACATCCTCCGCGAACAGATCCTCGCCGATTGACGCCACGACACCTGGACTGCCGGCATCCAGCCGCGTCCGGTGCCGCCAGCTCGTTTCCTGCCGGAATGGACCGGCTTGTCTCTGGTCGGTTGTCGGAGGCACCCGATATCCTCACTTCTCGTGACATCGCAGCGCATCGAGATGCCGTCCGACCTGCTGGAGCTGTTCGCGGGGACGGACGCGGGCCCGCGCACACTGTCCGTGCCGTTGCCGGCCGGCCGTGCGGTGCGGGGCGACGAGGGTGACGCCGAGCGGCCCTCGCTGTGGCTGTCCGACGACCCTGCATCGGCCGCGCTGTGGCCGCGGTTGCGCGCGGCGCACCGGCAGTCCGGGTTGTGGCCGATGCTGCTGGACGGCTACGACGGTGAGCCATCGCGTCCCTGGGCGGCCGGCGAGTTCTGGCCGGACGCCGTCTCGTCGCCGGCCGAGCATGATCCGGACCGGCTGCTCGCCGGCTGGTGGGCCGCCCAGACGGCTCCCTACGACGGTGACGACCACCTGTCCGGCGAACGACGGATCGCGGTAAC
Organism: Micromonospora sp. LOL_024; assembly: GCF_048060415.1. Classification (NCBI taxonomy): domain Bacteria; kingdom Bacillati; phylum Actinomycetota; class Actinomycetes; order Micromonosporales; family Micromonosporaceae; genus Micromonospora; species Micromonospora sp. LOL_024. Next base: position 233,608 of record NZ_JBHMIS010000004.1, on the reverse strand, counting down.
CGCCCCCTACGGTCGGCACTGGCCCGGGCTGGCGCCCGCGGTCGAGCCCCGGGTGACGCCGGAGCGGCACGCCGACCACTGGGCCGAGCAGCTGTCGCAGGCTCAGCCTGCGATGCGGCTCGGGCTGGTCGCCGCGGAGCGGGGCAGTGACGCGTTGGCCGTGCTGGGCTGGCAGGGCGCGATCAACCACACCAACGACACCGCCCAGCTCTGCGCCGTGCTGCGCAGCTGGGAGGAGCGGTTCGGGGTGCGGGTGATCGGCGTCGGATTCGCCGAGCTGTACCTGAGCGTCGCCGCGCCGCCGACGCACTCCGCAGAGGCGCTGCGGGTGGCCGCCGAGCACTTCGCCTTCTGCCCGGACAACGTGTGGCAGGGGCAGCGACCGCGCACGGTCGCCGGATACGCCGACCGCCTGGTCGACGCCCCGACCTGGGCGTTCTGGTGGGACTGACCGGGCGGCTCAGTGGGCGGGGTCGCCCGGTCCGGGAATCGTGAGGGTGACCAGGAACGCCGCGTGATCGGTCGTTCTGTCCATGCTGATCGACCTGCTGTCGCGGATCGTGACGTCGGCCGTGGCCATGAGCTGCTGCACCCCGCCGTCGTGCAGGTGCAGGTGGTCCGCCGGTACGCAGGACCGCACGTCGGGTGTGCCGCCGTGGCGCAGGTTGAGGTCGCCGCTGACCACTGTCGGCTGGTAGCGGTGGCGGGCGTGCAGCTGCGGGATGGCGGTGTCGAGCAGGTGCCCGCACTGGGCCAGCGCCAGCGTCGAGCTGGTGTACGCCAGGTGCGTGGTGCACGCGTAGTAGACGCCGGTGGCGTCGACGCAGAGCCAGGCCCGCTGCTCGGGGTCCGCCGGATCCTGCGCCGGGTAGATCCCGGCGTGCACCTCGTGGCCACGGTACGGCCGCGCGATGTAGGCCAGTACTCCGACGCCGTACTGCTCACCGTTGACGCAGCGGTAGGGCTCGCCGGTGCGGCCGTTGCGCGCCGGCTGGAAGGCGCCCACCACGGTGCCGTCGTGGGCCTGTCGCATCGCCTGCTCCAGCAGGTCCACGTCGCCGGAACAGATCTCGTTGAGGGTGACGACGTCGGGGTTCTCGCTGCGGATCACCTCGGCGGCACGGGCCACCGACCGACCCGTGTAGCAGCCCTTCGCCATTCCGCTGTTGCACAGGTTCAGCTGGAGCACCCGCAGCCGGGCGGTCCCGGTCGCGTCGGAGACCGAACAGCCGGCCAGCAGCCCGGCGACCGAGATGAGGCAGACGACGGCGACGACCAGCGGGCGCGGCACGGGGGAGGGACGAGAGGCCATGCACCTGCCCGGTACTCGTGGAGGGGCTGAAAGTGTATCCGTACCGGCAGTGGAGCACCGGGTTCAGGTCCGCAGCGGGTACGGGATGAAGGTGCTACGGTTCTCGTCCACGTCCAACTGCCGGCTGATCGGCGGTGCGGCGCGCTGCGGGCAGGTCAACCGCTCGCAGGTCTTGCAGCCCGGTCCGATCGGCGTCGCCGCCTCGGCCGCGTGCAGGTCCATCCCGGTGGAGTAGACCAGCCGGCCGGCGTGCCGGGTCTCGCAGCCCAGCCCGATCGCGTACACCTTGCCGGGTTGCCCGTAGCCGCCGTGGTGGCGGGTGATCGTGCGGGCGATCCACAGGTAACGCTGCCCGTCCGGCATCGCCGCGACCTGGGTCACCACCCGGCCCGGCGAGCCGAACGCCTCGTAGACGTTCCACAGGGGGCAGGTGCCGCCGGTGCGGGAGAACGGGAAGCCGGTGGCGGACTGACGTTTCGACATGTTGCCGGCCCGGTCGACCCGGACGAACGAGAACGGCACCCCGCGCGCCCGGGGGCGTTGCAGGGTGCTGAGCCGGTGGCAGACCGTCTCCCAGCCGATCGCGTAGTGCTGGGTGAGCAGGTCGATGTCGTAGCGGCGCTGCTCGGCGGCGGCGAGGAAGTGCTCGTAGGGCAGGATCAACGCCGCCGCGAAGTAGTTGGCCAGGCCGACCCGGGTGAGGATCTGGGTCTGCGCGTCGTCGAACTTCTCCGACTCCACGATTTCGTCGATGACGTCGGCGAACTCCAGCAGCGCGATCTGCGCGGCCATCCGCATGGCCTCCTGCCCGGCGCGCAACGACGTGGACAGGTGCAGGGTGCGCGTCTGCGGCCGGTAGCGGTGCAGCTCGCCGCCGAGCGCGGCGGCGTCCTCGCGGGCGACGCGTACCCCGTGGCGCTGGGCCAGCCGGTCGCGCAGCAGGGCGCGGACCTCGCCACGGCGCAGTCCCATCCGTACGGCCAGCCGTTCGGCCTCCTCGTCCAGGTCCGGCACGTAGTTCTGCCGCCGGTAGAAGAACTCGGTCACCTGGTCGTGCGGACTGCGGCCGACCCGCTCGCGGTCGCCGACCAGCTCGGCGAGCTGCTCGTCGGCCTGCTGGTAGCGGCGGTGCAGCTCGATGACGGCCGCGGCGACCTCGGGCAGCCGGGTGGCGAACTCGGTCAACTCGGCCAGGCCGGCCCGGCCGGGCAGCGCCTCGCGCAGCCCGGTGACCAGGCGCGGGGTGTCGTGGGCGGCGAACACGGTCGGGTCGACACCGAACAGCTCGGTGATCCGCAGCAGCACCGGCACGGTCAGCGGCCGGCTGTCGTGCTCGATCTGGTTGAGGTAGCTCGGGGAGATGGCGAGGTGCCGGGCCAGCTCCGTCTGGCTGAGGCCACGTTCCTCGCGCATCCGGCGCAGCCGGGCACCGGCGAAGGTCTTGGCGATCGCCCTCACCTCCCTGCTCCCTGCTCCACGGAACCGGATCCGGTCACATTAGCACTGCTGCGAATGGAGGCTTTCGCAACTTGGCAAAAGCGCTCGTTGACTTTTCAATAATTGGCTTCTTCCGTCTCTCGACCCGTCCCTGCGGCCATGTGACCGTGGGTTGCACACCGGAGGCTCGGTGTTGGCGCAGCGTCACCGGAGTGCCGAGGAAAACCGAAGGGAATGGGAAAACGATGGCTACCGCAGTCGAGCAGTTGCAGCACGAATGGGACACCAACCCCCGCTGGCGGGGTGTGCGGCGCAGCTACCGCGCCGAGGACGTGGTGCGGTTGCGCGGCGCGATCCAGGAGGAGCACACCCTGGCCCGGCACGGCGCCAACCGGCTGTGGCGGCTGCTGAACAGCGAGGACTACATACACGCGCTCGGCGCGCTCACCGGCAACCAGGCGGTGCAGATGGTCCGGGCCGGCCTCAAGGCGATCTACCTCTCCGGCTGGCAGGTCGCCGCGGACGCCAACCTGGCCGGGCACACCTACCCCGACCAGAGCCTCTACCCGGCCAACTCGGTGCCCGCGGTGGTGCGCCGGATCAACAACGCCCTGCTGCGCGCCGCCCAGATCACCACCGCCGAGGGGGACACCTCGGCGATCGACTGGCTGGCACCGATCGTCGCTGACGCCGAGGCCGGCTTCGGCGGCGTGCTCAACGCGTACGAGCTGATGAGCGCGATGATCGCGGCCGGCGCCGCAGGTGTGCACTGGGAGGACCAGCTGGCCTCCGAGAAAAAGTGCGGCCACCTGGGCGGGAAGGTGCTCGTCCCCACCGGTCAGCACATCCGCACCCTGGAGTCGGCGCGGCTCGCCGCCGACGTGGCCGGCGTGCCGACCGTGGTCATCGCCCGTACCGACGCCCAGGCCGCCACGCTGCTCACCACCGACGTCGACGAGCGGGACCAGCCGTTCGTCACGGGGGAACGCACTGCCGAGGGCTTCTACCGGGTCCGCGACGGCATCGAGCCGTGCATCGCCCGGGGCCTGGCCTACGCCCCGCACTCCGACCTGCTGTGGATGGAGACCAGCAAGCCGGACCTGGAGGTGGCCCGCCGCTTCGCCGAGGCGGTCAAGGACCAGTACCCGGACCAGTTGCTCGCCTACAACTGCTCGCCGTCGTTCAACTGGCGCAAGCACCTCGACGACGCGACCATCGCCAAGTTCCAGCGCGAACTCGGCCACATGGGGTACAAGTTCCAGTTCATCACGCTGGCCGGCTTCCACGCGCTCAACTACTCGATGTTCGACCTGGCCAGGGGCTACGCCGCCGACGGGATGCCGGCCTACGTCTCCCTGCAGGAGCGGGAGTTCACGGCTGAGGCGGCCGGCTACACCGCGGTCAAGCACCAGCGTGAGGTGGGGACCGGCTACTTCGACCTGATCAGCACGGTGCTCAACCCGGCCGGCGAGACCACCGCACTGCGTGGCTCCACCGAGGAGGAGCAGTTCTCATGAGACACGAGATCATCGGCCCGATGGCGGAGCGGTTCGACGAGGTCCTGACGCCCGACGCGCTCGCCTTCCTGGTCGCGCTGGACAGCGAGTTCGCGGCCCGCCGGGTGGCCCTGCTGGACACCCGCCGGGCGCGTCGGGACCGGTTCGCCACCGGTCAGCTGCCCGACTTCCTGCCCGAGACAGCCGGTCTGCGCGCCGACCCGAACTGGCAGGTGGCGCCGCCCGCGCCGGGCCTGCTGGACCGGCGGGCGGAGATCACCGGCCCGCCCGACCGCAAGATGACCATCAACGCGCTGAATTCCGGTGCCAAGGTCTGGCTCGCTGACTTCGAGGACGCCACCGCCCCGACCTGGCACAACATCATCGACGGTCAACTCAACCTGATCGACGCTCTGGAGCGCCGGATCGACTTCACCGACCCGCGTGGCAAGCGGTACGCGCTCGGTGAGGAACTGGCCACCATCGTGGTCCGGCCGCGCGGCTGGCACCTGGTGGAGAAGGGGATCGTCGTGGACGGGCGACCTGTCTCGGCCAGCCTGGTCGACTTCGGGTTGTACTTCTTCCACTGCGCCCGCCGCCAACTCGCCGCCGGTGCCGGACCGTACTTCTACCTGCCGAAGCTGGAAGGCCACCGCGAGGCGCGGCTCTGGAACGACATCTTCGTCTTCGCCCAGCACTACCTGCACCTGCCGCAGGGCACCATCCGGGCGACGACGCTGATCGAGACGATCACCGCCGCCTTCGAGATGGAAGAGATCCTCTACGAGCTGCGCGAGCACTCGGCGGGGCTGAACGCCGGCCGGTGGGACTACATCTTCAGCGTCATCAAGAACTTCGGGCAGTGGCCGGACTTCGTCCTGCCGGACCGGTCCGAGGTGAACATGACCGTGCCGTTCATGCGCGCGTACACCGAGCTGTTGGTGCGGACCTGCCACCGCCGCGGCGCTCACGCGATCGGCGGGATGGCCGCCTTCGTGCCGGCCCGCGATCCGGAGGTCAACGCGCTGGCCTTGACTCGGGTGCGGGCGGACAAGCAACGGGAGGCCGGTGACGGTTTCGACGGTTCGTGGGTCGCCCACCCGGGACTGGTGGAGACCTGCCGCGAGGTCTTCGACGCGGTGCTGGGCGAGCGCCCGAACCAGATCGACCGGCGCCGCGACGACGTCGAGGTCACCGCCGGCGAGCTGCTCTCCGTCGACAAAACCCCCGGCCAGGTCAGCGAGGCGGGGGTGCGCGCCAACATCGCGGTGGCGCTGCGCTACATCGACGCCTGGCTCGGCGGGTCGGGTGCGGTGGCGCTGTCGAACCTGATGGAGGACGCCGCGACCGCCGAGATCGCCCGCTGCCAGGTCTGGCAGTGGCTGCACCACCGCACGCCGCTGACCGGTGGTGGTTGCGTCACCGGCGAACTGGTCGCCTCGATGCTGGCCGAGGAGTTGGCCGCCCTGACCGAGGGGCGTGCGGACACCGGGCGGGTGCGTGCCGAGCAGGCCGCGCGGATCGTCGAGGAGACTGCTCTCGGCGAGGACCTGCCGTCGTTCTTCACCACGGGCGCGTACGCCCGGCACCTCGGCCCCGCCAGAGCGCCAGCGGTGGCGGCCAGGTAACGGTGCAAGGCGGCGGCCCGCGGGGCCGGCGGCGGCCTTTCCTGGCCGCCGCCGGCCCCGCGGGCTTACATTCCGTATGCAGTCAGCCGTCGATCCGGCTGATGTTGCGGATTTTGTTGGCGGCGTCCAGGGCGGCCACCTTGTACGCCTCGGCCAGGGTCGGGTAGTTGAACACCGTGTCGACCAGGTAGTCGACGGTACCGCCGCAGCCCATCACCGCCTGCCCGATGTGGACGATCTCGGTGGCTCCGGTGCCGAAGACGTGTACCCCGAGCAGCCGACCGTCGCCCGGTGAGACGAGCAGCTTCAACATCCCGTACGAGTCACCGACGATCTGGCCGCGGGCCAGTTCGCGGTAGCGCGCGATGCCCACCTCGAACGGCGTGGTGCTGTCGGTCAACTCCTCCTCGGTCTTCCCGACGAAGCTGATCTCCGGAATCGTGTAGATGCCGATCGGCTGCAACTCGTGCATCGGACGGTCCGGCTCGCCGCAGGCGTGCTGCGCGGCCAACCGTCCCTGCTCCATGGAGGTCGAGGCCAGCGCCGGGAAGCCGATCACGTCACCCACGGCGTAGATGTTCGTCGCCGAGGTGCGGTAGTTGGCGTCCACCTCGATCCGGCCACGCCGGTCCGCCGCCAGCCCGGCCGCCTCCAGGGCCAGTCCGTCGGTCTGGCCCTGCCGGCCGGCCGAGTACATGACAGTGTCCGCGACGATCTTCTTGCCGCTCTTCAGGACGCACAGGGCGGCACTGTGGTGCTTCTCCACCGCAGCCACCTCCTCGCCGAATCGGAACGTCACGGAGAGGTCGCGCAGGTGGTACTTCAACGACTCGACGATCTCCTCGTCGCAGAAGTCGAGCATCCTCTCCCGGCGTTCGACCACGGTGACCTTGGTGCCGAGCGCGGCGAACATCGAGGCGTACTCCATGCCGATCACGCCGGCGCCGACCACCACCATGCTGCGGGGTACGGCCTGCAGGTTGATGACGCCATCGGAGTCCACGATCGTGCGGTCGTCGAAGTCGACGCTGTCCGGGCGGGCGGGGCGGGTACCCGCGGCGATGACGGCCTTGTCGAAGGTGACCTTGGATTCGCGCCCGGAGCCGCCGTCGACCCAGACCGCGTGCGGGTCGGCGAATCGGCCGGTACCGGTGATCATCGCGATCCGGTTGCGCGCCAGTTGGTTGCGGATGACGTCGGTCTGCCGGTTGATCACGTGCTGTGTCCGGGCGGCCAGGTCACTGACCGTGATCTCGTCCTTGACCCGGTAGCTGCTGCCGTAGAGGTCCCGTTGGCTGAGGCCGGTCAGGTAGAGCACGGCCTCCCGCAGGGTCTTGGACGGGACGGTGCCGGTGTTGATGCACACCCCGCCGATCATGTCGCGTCGTTCCACGAGGCCGACCCGCCTGCCCAGCTTGGCGGCGGCGATCGCGGCTTTCTGGCCGCTGGGGCCGGAGCCCAGTACCAACAGGTCGTAGTCATACACGATCACTAGCGTCGCAAGATGTCGCGGCCCGCGCCAGGCCTGCCGTCCAAGCGGGACCGAGCTTAACCTCACCGGAACAATCGCGCCGATCCCGCGCCGCCGATCAGGCTACCCTGCGGCGGTGGAGGTCGGCGTGGACGGGGAGCGGCTGGCGGTGTCGTTGGCCGACCGGATCGACACGGTCGCCTTCACCGACCTGACCACGGACCAGGTCACCGCCCGGCTGATCGACACCGTGGTCGGCTGGGCGCAGGAGCGTGGCTGGCGGGTCTACCGACGCGCGTCCAGTGTGCTGCCGTTGCCGCCGCCGATGTCGGCGCGCCACTCGGTGCTCGACGTGGCCTGCGCCCGCCCGGACGGGCCGCCGGTGGTGGTCGAGGTCGATCACGGTACGCGTCGTCGTACCTGGGAGAAGCTGCGCGCCGAGGCTGAGGCTGGACGGGTTCCCCTCTGGGTGCGGTGGGGCGCCGGCCGGTTCGTCGCGCCACCCCCACCCATCCTGATGGTGACCTGTGAGGTGACCCGGCGGCCCGACCCGGCCGGCGGGAGTCAGGTGTACAGCCGCCTGCCGCGTACCGATAAGCCGCCACCCGCGCACTCCGCCGCGCGGGGCGGCCAGGTGGCTGCCGTCGAGCTGCCCCTGCCCCCGTCGGGCGGAAGCACCTCGCCGCCAGCCCCGACCACTTGACTCGCAAGCGTACGCTTGCCTACTGTTCGGGATCCCGTACAGCATGTTCGGCGTGCCGGACGTGGCCGTCGAGCACGAGCGGCTTACCACTCTCGGAGTGACCTTCACCCAGGAGCCGCTGAGCGTCGGCGGCATGACGACCGCGGTCTTCGACGACACCTTCGGCAACCTCATCCAGATCGTGGCCCCACCGGCCTGACCGCGCTCGGCGACGAGGCGGGCCTCATCCCCGACGTCGGTGGCTCCCGGCGCGGTGCGAGGTCGAGTACCGCAGAGGCCAGCCGTTCGATGTTGTCCAGGGTGGGTTCGCGGCCGCCGGCCGCCTCCACCATGAACAGCAGATGCCGTACGCCCGGCAGGGCCGCGGCCCGCGCGACGGCCTGCCGGCAGCGGCGTGTCGAGCCCACCGGGTGAATGTCGATCAGATGCCGTGCGTAGTCGGCCGGATCCCGCTGCCCGGCCGGCGCGCCGTCCAGGCGGACGTACTCCCGGACACCGGCCAGCAGCGGCGCGAGCCCGACCCGCACCGCTTCTGCCGCGGCCTCGTCGGTCTCCGCCACCTGGGCGAGATGGGCGCTGGCATGGCCGATGCCGGCGAGGTCGTGGCCGTGCGAGGTGGCCGTGCGCGCGTAACGGTCGAGCAGTTCCACCTTCTCGGACAGGTCGGCGTGCAGGCCGAGCAGCAGCGGCAGGCCGTGCCGGGCCGCGAGGTCGACCGTGCCGGTCGAGGTCGCGGCGACCCAGACGGGCAGCCGGCCGGGTGGGCGGGGCACCACCGGCACCGGCCGGAACGGGAAGCGGCCGCTGCCGCCGACCGTCGGCTGCCCGGACAGCCACCGGGCCAGCAACTCCAGCGAGTCGTGGAACCCCTCGTGGAACCGGTCCAGCCCGGTACCGAAGACCTCCAGGTCGACCCAGGGTCCGCCGCGACCGACACCCAGCCGGAACCGGCCGCCGGACAACTCGTGCAGCAGCGCCGCCTCCTCGCCGAGCGCGACCGGGTGGCGGTTGGACAGGATGCACGCGGCGGTACCGACCTCGATGCTCCGCGTCGCGCCGAGCAGGTGCGCGGCGAACGTGACCGCCGACGGGCACACCCCGTAGGAGATGAAGTGGTGCTCGGCGATCCACACCCCGTCGAACCCGGTGGCCTCGGCGGCTCGGCCGTAGTCGTGGGCGTTCGCCAGGGCGGCGGCGTGGGTGTCGCCGGGGCGCTGCCCGGCGAGCAGGAACAGGTGCGTGCGTACGCCCCGTCCGACCCGCCGGGCGTCGATGGCCTCAGCAGTCACGCAGCAACCGCCCTCGTTCCGCCTCACTCGGCGGCGGGATCTGGTTGTCGGCGAAGGCGGCCTCGGCCCCGGCCAGATCCGACGCGACCCGACTGACGGTCTGCCCGGCGTACGGCAGCGACTCCCGGACGCGGGCCACGAACGACCCGTCGTCGACCGGCCCGGACTCGGCGGCCCGCAGCAGGTCCGGCGGCACGGTGAGCGACACGCTCCTCCTCGGCCAACGACCACGGTTGTCATTACCGTTGCGGCGTGAGCACATCACGCCACGTGTGGCGCTGTCAACGCGCCCCGCGCGCGAGGGTTCGCCGCCGCGTCGTCCGGAGGCGTCACCTGCCGATCGTCGACGGGCAGCTCGACACCGTGGCGTGCGCGAGTGCTGGCGAACATGTAACCGATCAGTTACGCTTCTGCTCGTGGACAAGGTGGCCGGGGCGATCTCGGATCCGGTTCGCCGACGCATCCTCGAAGTGCTGCGGGAGCGTCGGCTCACGGCCGGCCGGATCGCCGAGCAGTTCGAGATCAGCCGGCCGGCGATCAGCCGCCACCTGCGCGTACTGCGGGAAAGTGGGCTGGTGCGGGACACCGTGAGCGGCCGCGAGCGCAGCTACGAACTGGACCCGACCCGCTTCGGTGACCTGACCCGCTGGCTGGCCCAGTTCGATCAGACCGAGCGCTGGGAGCGCCGGCTCGACGCGCTGGAGACCGAGATTCACCGTACCCGTCGCGAGCGCCGCACCGGCGGCTCGCCGAATCCCAACGAGGAGCGGACAGCATGACACCAATCCCATCCGGTCGGCTTTTCGGCACCGCCGACGGGCCCGACCTGGTCCTCACCCGCGAGTTCCGGGCCCCGATCGAGGACGTCTGGGCCAGCCTGACCGAACCTGACCGGACCGCACGCTGGTACGGCCCCTGGAAAGGCGAGGCCGGACCGGGCCGCAGCATCCAGGTCCAACTGGCGTACGAGGAGGGAACGCCCTGGTCGGAGCTGCGGATCGACGTGTGCGAGCCGCCCCGGCGGCTGGCCGTGTCCACGCGTGACGAGTACGGCCACTGGCGGCTGGAGCTGTTGCTGAGCACGCAGGGCGACCGGACCGAGCTGCGTTTCGTCCACCACCTGACGGACACCGCCGGCATCGGCGAGGTCGGGCCGGGCTGGGAGTACTACCTCGACCGGCTGGTGGCGGCCCACGAGGAGACGCCGATGCCGTCCTTCGACGCCTACTACCCGGCGACGAAGGCGTACTTCGAGCAGCTGCCACTGGCGTGACCGGGGATACCCACATCCGCGCCACCGGCTCCGTTTTGCTGGTTCTGCCCGGGGTATCGCGCTGAGATCCGGCCTTCGTGCCCCAGGGAGGTACTCGTCAAGATGGATGCCCGCAACCCCGCCAAGGCGGTCAAGGACGTCGTGGAGTCCGCAGCGGAGAAAGTCACCGACGTGCTCACCCCGGACCTGCCCGGCGCTCCGGGCAGCGCCCCGCCGACCTACGAGGAGCCGACCACACCGCACGAACCGCTGCCGCCGAAGCCCGAGCAGGGCGCACCGCAGACCCGCACTCCGACCGGCGCGAAGACGGGCGCACCGGCCACCGCGAACGGGCAGCAGGGTGCCTTCCTCACCACCTCGCAGGGGGCGCGGCTGCGCGACACGGACCACTCGCTCAAGGCGGGCCGGCGCGGTCCGGTGCTGCTGCAGGACCACCACCTGCGGGAAAAGATCACCCACTTCGACCACGAGCGCATCCCCGAGCGGGTCGTGCACGCCCGTGGTGCCGGCGCGCACGGCATGTTCACCGCCTACGGCACCGCCGAGGCGGTCACCCGGGCGGGCTTTCTCGCCAAGGGCCGCAGCACCGAGGTCTTCGTCCGGTTCTCCACCGTCCTCGGCTCGCGTGGCTCGGCCGACACCGTCCGCGACACCCGCGGCTTCGCCACGAAGTTCTACACCGATGAGGGCACCTTCGACCTCGTCGGCAACAACATGCCGGTCTTCTTCATCCAGGACGCCATCAAGTTTCCCGACATCATCCACGCCGGCAAGCCGCACCCCGACCGCGAGATCCCGCAGGCACAGAGCGCCCACGACACCTTCTGGGACTTCGTGTCGCTGCACACCGAGGCGCAGCACCACACCATGTGGAACATGTCCGACCGGGGCATCCCCCGCTCCTACCGGACCATGGAGGGCTTCGGCGTGCACACCTTCCGCCTGCTCAACTCGGCGGGCGAGACGGTGCTGGCGAAGTTCCACTGGAAGCCCAAGCTGGGCGTGCACTCCCTGGTCTGGGAGGAGGCCCAGCTGCTCAGCGGCACGGACCCGGACTTCCACCGGCGGGACCTGTACGACGCCATCGAGGCCGGCGCGTTCCCCGAGTGGGAACTCGGCATCCAGGTCTTCCCCGACACCCCCGAGGAGACCTTCGCCGGCATCGACCTGCTCGACCCCACGAAGATTGTGCCGGAGGAGTTGGCCGAGGTGCAGCCGGTCGGCCGGCTGACCCTCAACCGGACGCCGACGAACTTCTTCGCCGAGACCGAGCAGGTCGCCTTCCACCTGGGTCACCTGCCGCCCGGCATCGACGTCACCAACGACCCGCTGTTGCAGGGCCGGCTCTTCTCGTACGTGGACACCCAACTGACCCGCCTCGGCGGCCCCAACTTCTCGCAGATCCCGATTAACCGTCCGCACGCCCCGGTCAACGACATGCTGCGCGACGGCCTCCACCAGCAGGCCATCCACGCCGGAGTGGCGCCCTACCGGCCGAACTCGCTCGACGGCGGCAACCCGTTCCCGGCCGGCGACGCCGAAAACGCCTTCGTCGACGTGCCGGTGCGGGTCGCCGAGGCCCCCAAGGTACGCGCCAGCCCCGCCTCGTTCGACGACCACTTCAGTCAGGTACGCCTGTTCTGGTTGAGCATGTCCCCGGTCGAGCAGGAGCACATCATCCGGGCGTACACCTTCGAGCTGGGCAAGTGCTACCACCAGGCAATCAAGGAGCGGCAGCTCCAGTGCCTGGCCAACATCGACCCGGTGCTCTGCGCCCAGGTCGCCACCGGTCTGGGCCTGCCCGCTCCGGAGCCGACCGTGCCGCTGGCCGACGTCACCCCCAGCCCCGCGCTGTCCCAGATCGGCCGGCAATGGCCGGCCGACGGCCGGACGATCGGCATCGTCGTCGGCCACGACAGCGACCTGGACGCCGTCAGCGCGGTACGCCGGGCCGTGTTCGCCGCCGACATGGTGCCGCTGCTGATCGCGCCACACGGCGGGATGCTCGGCGACCTGCCCGCCCAGCGGAACTTCGCCACCGCCCGCTCGGTCGAGTTCGACGCGGTCCTGCTCGCCGCGTCGCCCGCGCCGGCGCCCGACGCGTTGCCGGCCCGCGACGCCAAGGCCGGCGCGGCCGGCTCCGCCACGGTCGACCCCCGGGTGCTGCTCATGGTCGAGGAGTGCTGGCGGCACGCCAAGGCCATCGGCGCGTGGGGGAGCGGCGTCGCCGCGTTGGAGCAGGCCGGTGTCGCCGGCTCGCCCGGTGTGGTCACCGGCGAGGACGGCAGCGAGGCATTCACCGCCGTACAGCAGTTGATGGCCAACCACCGGGTCTGGGAGAGGTTCCCCGTCCCGATCACCTGACCTGCTGCGTCTGCCACGCAGGGCTGCCCGCCGCGTCGTCGGCGGGCAGCCCTGCGGTAGTTCGAGCCGATGCCGGATGCCGGGCGCGGGCAGGTCAGTTGCCTGTCTTGTCCCGTGTCACAGCAGGTAGGTCCGGCCCGGCCGGACCTACCTGCCGGGCCCCGATCCGCCGGTGGCCAGCGCGCGGCGCAGGCGGCCGGCCTCGGTGACCAGGCGGCTGGATCCGCCCCGCCCGGCGACGTCGGCCAGGCCGGGCACCTCGATCCGGACACCGGTGGCCGTGGCCGTCTCCGCGGCCAGGGTGAGCAGGTCGGGTGGAGAGGGCCAGCGAGAGTCGCAGCGCACCGGTGTCCAGCTCCCAGACACTCGGGACCGCGGCGGAGCCGGCCGCTACCGTCGGCTCGTACACCCGGATGGTCCTCGCGAAGCGCAGCATCGGGTGCTGCGCGGCCAGCCGGCCCGCCCCGGCCAGGCAGACCGCCCCGGCGACGGGCCGCGAGGTCAGTCGCAACGACCGACCGGCCGGCACCACCCAGAGCGCCGAGCGGTCGTTGACCTTGGGTAGCCTGCGCAGGAAGGCGGTGGCCTCGGCGGCCGGCAGCTCCGCCCGCGGCTCGAAGCGGGCGGCCAGCACCTGCACCTCGGCGAAGCCGCGCAGCCAGCGCACCGGTAGCGGGACCTTCTTCTCCACCACCGCACCCTCCATGGTGGAGACGGTCAGGTCGTCGGGGCCGACCGGCAAGTGTAGCGGATCCAGGCTACCGACCCGGGTAAGCGCCGCACGCAGCGGGGTGTTGACGTCGACATTGGTGGTGCCGTGCTCGACCACGTCGCCGTCGAGGCCGGTGGGCATCGCGTCGAGCCGCGCGTACACCCCGCAGCAGCCGGAGAAGGACTCGAACCGCAACCGGTCGCGGCTGCCCGTCACCACCGGATCGAGGCTGGCCGGGCTGACCGGCCGGTGGTACCGGGTGCGGGCCACCTCGGCCACGGCCAGCAGGCCGACCGCCGCCGCCTGCGGGGTGATGAGGAAACCGGAGAAGAAGCGCGGGTTCGGCGTGGGCCCGCCGCTGGTCTGCAGGGCGAGCGATCCCTGGCCGAGCGCGGAGGAGCCGAGATGCCGGTAGGTCACGTTCACGACACCGGACGCTAGAGCACCCCCCCAGACACCCCGACATCCCCACCACCCACCCCACCCCGCGTCGATCTAGGGATGAGTGTCGCTGGTTGATCTCTGGCAGCGACGATGATCCCTAGATCGACGCGGCGGTGCGGCGGCGGGGTCAGTGGGCCGGGGCGGCCAGGGGGTCCGGCTTGAGGGCGGGGAGGCTGCCGGAGCGCACGACGAGCAGCAGCACGACCAGCGCCGAGACCATGCCGCCGGCGATCACCAGGGCCATCGCGATCGCTCCGGTGCCGACTGCGCCCACCAGCGGGGCGGCGACCGCGCCGATGCCGAACTGTGCCGCGCCGAGCAGGGCGGAGGCCGTGCCGGCCGCCTCGCCGTGCCGGGTCAGGGCGAGCGCGGGGGCGTTCGGCAGCGCCAGACCGGCGGTGGCGAGTACCACCCACAGCGCCGCGAGCAGGGCCGGCAGGCCACCGATGCCGGTCGCGGCGAAGCCGAGCAGCACCAGGCTGGCGGCGGAGCCCACGAGGAGGGCGGACACCAGGATCCGCCGCGGGGAGTAGCGGCGCAGTAGTCGTACGTTGGCCTGGGTCGCCGCGATCAGGCCGATCGCCCCGGCCCCGAAGGCCAACCCGAACTGCTGCTCGTCGAGCCCGTACTGCCCCTGCAGGACGAATGAGGAGCCGCCGACGTAGGCGAACAGCGCCGCCATGGCCAGCCCGGCGACCAGCACCAGACCGACGAAGGCGCGGTCGCGCAGCAGGGAGCCGTAGAGCCGGACCGTCGGCGCCGCTCCGCCGCGTTGGCGGCGTAGCGGCGGCAGTGTCTCCGGCAGGCCGCGGACGGCGATCAGCAACAGCAGTATGCCGAAGACGGCCAGTGCCGCGAACACGCCGCGCCACTGCGTCCACCGCAGCAGTTCGCTGCCGAGCGTCGGGGCGAGGACCGGGGCGGCGCCCATCACCAGCAGCAGTCGGGAGAGCAGTTGGGCGAAGGCCGAGCCGCTGAACAGGTCGCGTACCACGGCCATGGCGATCACGGCGGCGGCTGCCGCGCCCAGGCCCTGGACGACCCGCAGCGCACCGAGCACCGCGATGTTCGGGGCGAGGGCGCAGCACACGGAGGCCACGATGTGCAGCACGGTGCCGGCGATCAGTGGCTTGCGTCGGCCGACGGCGTCCGACAGCGGACCGATCAGCAACTGGCCCAGGGCGAGGCCGATCAGGGTGCCGGTGAGGGTCAGCTGGACCGCAGCCGAGCTGGTGGCGAGGTCGTCGACGATCGCGGGCAGCGCCGGAAGGTACATG
Organism: Micromonospora sp. LOL_024; assembly: GCF_048060415.1. Classification (NCBI taxonomy): domain Bacteria; kingdom Bacillati; phylum Actinomycetota; class Actinomycetes; order Micromonosporales; family Micromonosporaceae; genus Micromonospora; species Micromonospora sp. LOL_024. Next base: position 218,202 of record NZ_JBHMIS010000004.1, on the reverse strand, counting down.
TCGATGGTCAGCGGGCCCACCGCGATCAGTGAGCCGAGCACCAGGATGAGCCGCAGGCGTTGCCGGCGGCTCATCAGGTCTCCCGGCATGGCGGCGGGCGGCGGCGCGGCGACGGTGTCGGTCACCGGGGGTTCCCCGGCCGGGCCGGACGTGGGGAGTGTGGTGCGGCGGTCATATCTGGCTCCAACCCGCAGCCGATGAGCTGATTCCCGGTACGGAGGTAACGCAGCTCACAGGGCCGGAGGTGGTTGTCGGTGGTGAGGTCGAGGCGCACCATCCCAACAACCTATCCGCCTAGGACGCTGTAGAGAGAGTGCAACCGGTCGCCGGCCTCGCCATCGATGTCGAGGCCGGCGACCGGTTGCACTACTCGATCAGAAGGACGAAAGGTCAGTCGGCGGTGGTGCCGGCGGCCACCTCCCGCCGGGCGGACGGGTACCGGATGTTCTCCACCATCTCGACGATCTCGTCCGGCGGTGGCGCCGTCATCTTCGACACCACGATGGTGACGACGAAGTTGACGATCGCGCCGATGGTGCCGATGCCCTCCGGGCTGATGTCGAAGATGTGCGGGTGGGCGTCGGTGCCGAACACCGGCAGTGTGTAGATCATGTAAGTGGCGGTGAACACCAGGCCGGACACCATGCCCGCCGCCGCTCCCGTGGCGTTACACCGTTTCCAGAAGATGCCGAGCACGATGGCCGGGAAGAAGGTCGACGCGGCAAGGCCGAACGCGAAGGCGACCACCTGCGCCACGAACGCCGGCGGGTTGATGCCGGCGTAGATCGCGATCAGCACCGCCAGGCCCATCGCGATCCGACCAGCGAGCAGCCGCTGCTTGTCGGTCGAGTCCCGCTTGACCCGCCGGAAGTACAGGTCGTGCGAGAAGGACGACGAGATCACCAGGAGCAGCCCGGCCGCGGTGGACATCGCCGCGGCCATACCGCCGGCGGCCACCAGACCCACGATCGGTGCCGGCAGGCCGGCGATCTCGGGGCTGGCCAGCACCAGGATGTCGTTGTTGACGATCAGATCGGCGCCGGAGGTCGGGCTGTTGCTGACCGTGTTGATGGTCTGCGCACCGTCGTTGACGGTGACCAGGCCGGTCGCCGCCCAGTTGCCGATCCAGGAGGGCAGTGCGTTCGCGGAGATCCCGTTCACATCCTGCAGCAGGTTCAGCTTGGTGAACGCGCCGACCGCCGGGGCGGTGGTGTAGAGCAGCGCGATGAAGAACAGCGCCCAGAACGCCGAGTAGCGGGCACCCCGGACGCTCTTCGTGGTGTAGAACCGGACGATCACGTGGGGTAGCCCGGCGGTACCGATCATCAACGCCATGGTCACCAGGAAGACGTCGATCTGTGGTCGGGCCGCGAACGCCTCGGTGTACTGGTTGAGCCCCATCTCCACGCTGATCGCGTCGAGTTCGCTGAGGATCTGCCCGAATGACACCTGGGGAATCGGGATGCCGGTCATCTGCTGGGCCACCGCGACAGCGGGGATCAGGTAGGCGGTGATCAGCACGGTGTACTGGGCGACCTGGGTCCAGGTGATGCCCTTCATGCCGCCGAGCACCGCGTACAGACCGATGATGACCGCTGCGAGGATGACGCCGCCGGTGACGTCCAGCTTGAGGAACCGGCTGAACACGATTCCGCCACCACGCATCTGGCCGACCACGTAGGTGAAGGAGATGATGATCGCGGCGACGGCGGCGATGGTGCGGACGGTCTCCGAGTACCGGTCACCGACGAACTCCGGGACCGTGAACTTGCCCCACTTGCGCAGGTACGGCGCGATCAGCAGGGCCAGCAGCACGTAGCCGCCGGTCCAGCCCATCAGGTAGATGGTGCCGTCCGAGCCTAGGAACGCGATCAGGCCGGCCATCGAGATGAACGACGCCGCGGACATCCAGTCGGCGGCGACGGCGGCGCCGTTGGCGATGGTCGGGATTCCCTGGCCGGCGACGTAGAAGCCGGCGGTCTCCTTGACCCGGCTGCGCCAGGCTATGTAGAGGTACACGGCGAAGGACGCGACGATGAAGACGAGCGTCCAGGTCTGGATCTGACTCATTTGCCAGCCTCCTGGTTCTCCTGCTCGTCGACACCGAACTGGCTGTCCAGGCGGTCCATCATCTTCGCGTACACCAGAATGAGGATCACGAAGACGTAGATCGATCCTTGTTGGGCGAACCAGAAGCCGAGCGGGAAGCCGGCGATGACGATTTCGTTGAGCGGTTCGACCAGGAGGATTCCGAAGCCGAACGAGACGACGAACCAGACGGTCAGCAGGATCACCATGAGCCGCAGGTTCCGGCTCCAGTACTCCTTACGCCAGCCGTTGTCCGGTGGGGTCGCCGGCGGTGGTGATGACGGTGGCGGTTCCCCGCCCCGGGTTTCTTTATCGGGGGTTACCTCGGTCATGTCTGGGAGCCTCCTAGTCGGTACGGAACCGGTTGATCCGGCGAGGGGCCTACGACACGGCGCCCGGTTGGTGGTGACGCGGTGCTGGTGCCGATGCCCGATGCGCACCTGCCCGCCGCCGTTCTGCTCGACGTGGCTGTGCGCTCGGTCACACGTTCTGCGAAGCGAACGTGACGTGGCCTGGCCAGGCAAGAGGCGATCCGCCAGGCGCAGGATCGGGTCGGTGAACGGTCCGTTGGACGCAGTGAACGGTCGGCCGTCCGGTTCCCGGGGCCGGTGCCGCCCGATTTGCGGCTGTTCATGGTGGCGGGCCGTCCGTCCAGCGACGCCGCCCGACCGTTCACCGATCCACCGGTCCGGCCTTCGGTCTGGCGCGCCTAGCATCCGGACATGGCAGACATCGCATCCACCGCCGCCCCGGCTCGTCGGCGCATCCGGCATGCCGGCAGCGTCGGCATGATTGTCGGCGGCCTGCTGGCGCTGGTCGGCTCGCTGCTGCCCTGGGTCATCACGCCGTTCGGTTCGCTGTCCGGCGTGGCCGGGCCCGGCCTGTGGACGCTGAGCGTGGCGTTCCTGGCCATCGCCGGCGCCCTCCTGCCGTACCGAAAGGTCGCCATCGCGCACAGCCTGATCCCCGGGCTGGTCGTCGCCGCCATCGTCGGTTGGCAGGTGGCCCGTCTGATCAGTCTCAGTGCCAGCACCGGTAGCTGGGGCCAACTGATGCCCGGCGTCGGCCTGGTCATGGCCGCGGGCGGCGCGGTGGTGCTGATCCGCACCGGCATGCGCCTGGTGTCGCTGCGGTAGCAACGTGCCAGCTCGCCCGGAACTCCTGGGCGAACCGGTGAAACCATCCCCCACGCCCAGACGTCATGAGGCTGTACCGGACGCGAGTGACCGGTACGGGGCCGGCGTGGACACGGCGGCCGCAGGCAGCTGGGGAGGTAACGGTGTTGGTTGGCAGAAGGTCCGTCGGCGTGAGCCTGCTGGTGTTGGCCGGACTCGCGTCGGGGGCGTGTCAGGTGGCGCCCGCGACGGTTTCCGGCGGCAGGTCCGCCGGGTCGGCTCCGGTGGTGGTGGTCCCGGCGGCCGATGACCCGGCCGAGGCGCCGGCGGCGTCCGCACCGGCCGCCGAGGTCCCGGCGGCGTCCGCACCGGCCGCCGAGGCTCCGGCGGGTGCACCGGCGGCGACGCCGAGCGCGACGCCGCTGGTGCTCTCCGGTACCCGGCGGGTGACGATCGTCCGGGTCGGCGCGTTCGAGGCGGGGCTGTCGCTGCTCGATCGCGGACGGCTGGCCGAGGTGGATGACGACCAAGGTCGGCAGGTGTTCGTGCCGACTCCGTTGGGCGGTGCGGAATTCCTGATCAAGTCCTACCTCGGCGGCGGCACCGGGAAGCCGGTCTGCTGGCAGGTGCACAATCCGAACAACTCCCGGCCGCTGTTCGTGCGGGGTGCGCCGTGCCGCGCGAAGGACGCAGCTCAGCGTTTCGTCATCGCCGCCGCGACCGGTGGCGGCCCCCGGGAATTCGTGATCAGCAACCGGTGGGCGTACCTGCGGGACTCCGCGCGATCGGGTCTGATCCTGGAGGAGTTGGGTGACGTGCCGCCGGCGAGCAGCTTCCGGTTCAACGACACCGGGCCGGCGCCCCGAGGGTAGGGTGCCGACGGCCGCATCCGGCCCGGGTGGGGCCGTCCGCCGCATCCGGGCCTCCGATCTGCAGCGACCAGGACCGAGTGGGAACGTGAGCGATGCGCGACGCTGACGAGTTCGACGCCTTCTACGCGGGGTCGGCACAGCGTGTCCTGGGACATCTGTCCGCGATGACCGGCAGCCGGGCCGAGGCCGAGGACGTGGTGGCGGAGGCGTACGCCCGGGCCTGGGACCGCTGGGCGACGGTACGGGAGTGTGAGAGCCCGGAGGCGTGGGTCCGCCGGGTGGCGTACCGCCTCGCGGTGAGCGCGTGGCGTAAGGCGGTGAACCGGCTCCGCGCCCACCGCCGGGACGTCGTCGGCCAGCAGGCCGAGGCCAGCGGGGTCGACCACGTGGCGGTCGTGGCGGCGTTGCGCCGGATTTCCGCCGACCAGCGCCGGGTCGTGGTGTTGTACCACCTGGTCGGTCTCAGCGTGCCCGAGATCGCGGTGGAGGTCGACGCCAACGTGAACACCGTCAAGACCTGGCTGGCCCGGGGACGCCGAGCGCTCGCCACCCATCTGACCGATGACGACGCCTACCAGACCACGGGCAGGGGGAGCAGCGATGTGGCCTGAGCCGCATCTCGACGAGTCGCTGCGGACGGTTGCCCGGCACGGTGTGCAGGGCAGAGTCCCGCCCGCCGCCGACATCCGCCGTCGTGGCGACAGCCGTCGGCGCCGTCGGCAAGCCGTCTGCGCCGGGCTCGGCGCCCTGCTCGTCGGAGTGCTCGGCGCGGGTGCCGTTCTGGTCCGTCTGTCCGGCGCGTCGGACGGTGGGCCGGTCGGCCTGACACCGGGTCCGGCCGCCGCGTCACCCGGCCCGAGCGGGACGACTGCCGGCCCGCCGATCAGTGATCCGGTGTTGTCCGGGCAGCGTCAGGTCACCGTTGTGCGGGCAGCCGAGCAGGCCGGTGGGCTGTCTCTGCTCGACGACGGCCGCCTCACCGAGGTGGATGGGGACGAGGGCCGCCAGTTGTTCGTCTTCGTGCCGCAGGCGGCCGGCACCTATCTGATCCGTGCCGTCGCGCAGGGCCTGACCGACGCCTGTTGGGAGGTGCGGTCGGCGGGCAGCGATCCGCTGCGGGTCGCCGCTGCGGCCTGCCTGCCGGACGAGCCGAGGCAGCAGTTCTCGGTGGTGCGCGACGGGCAGCGGGACGGCGAGCCGACCTACGCGATCAGCAACTACTCGGCGTACCTGCAGGACTCCCCGACCCGGGGCCTGATCCTCGAAGAGCTCGGCGACGCGAACCTGACCACCCACTTCCGGCTCGTCGACAACGGGGCCGCACCGGGGTGACGGTTCCGGGCTGCCCGAGTGGGCGGCTCGGGTGGGTTTCGGGCGAGTGCTGTGGCCAATCGGGCAGGCATTCTGGGGAGGTACTTCGCTTGTTCCCGGTTTGCCCTGCCCGTTCGGCGGTCGTCTTCGGGCAGCAAACCCACCCGATTGACGGGCAGGTGACCGCGGTCACCCGCCGTTAACGGTGTTACAAAAAGACACACGAGCCGACGGGAGGTGCACAGTGGACGCAACGCGACGGCGGCACCACATCCTGACGTTGGCTCGCCGTCAGGGTGACGTCGACGTGCGCAGGCTCGCCGCCGATCTGGGCGTCGCGCCGGAGACCGTCCGGCGCGACCTGAGCCTGCTGGCCCAGCAGGGCCTGGTGCGCCGCACCCACGGCGGTGCCTACCCGGTGGAGACCGCCCGCTTCGAGACGACCCTGGAAACCCGGGCGACCCGGCTGGTCGTGGAGAAGCGACGGATCGCCGCCGCCGCCGTGCAGCACCTCGGCGACGCCGAGTCGGTCTTCGTCGACGAGGGCTACACCCCACAACTGATCGCCGAGGCGCTGCCCACCCACCGGCCCATGACCGTGGTGACCGCCTCACTGCACACCGCGGCGGCCCTCGCCGCGTACCCCAGCCTCACCGTGCTGCTGCTCGGTGGCCGCGTGCGGGGACGCACGCTGGCCACCGTGGACCACTGGGCCACCCGGATGCTCGCCGGCTTCGTCATCGACCTTGCCTACGTCGGCGCCAACGGCATCTCCCGCAAGCACGGGCTCACCACGCCCGACCCCGCCGTGGCGGCCGTCAAGGCGCAGGTGATCGCGGTGTCCCGGCGGGTGGTGTTCGCCGGGGTGCACACCAAGTTCGGCGGGCACAGCTTCTGCCGGTTCGCCGACGTCGCGGATGTCGACACCATCGTCACCGACACCGGGCTGCCGGTATCCGAGGCGCACCGCTACTCACTGCTCGGCCCGGTGGTGCTGCGCGTCTGAGCGCCACCGGCCGGTTTCCCATCACCCTCACCACCACTGGAGGTTCGCTGTGCCCAGAACACGAACTCCGCACCGATGGCGCGGCACGCTCGCCGTCGCCCTCGCTGTCGGTCTGGTCTCGACCGCCTGCTCCGGAGCCGGCGGCGGCTCGTCCGACGACGGCACGGCCATCACCGTGCTGATGGTCGGCAACCCGCAGATGGAAGACCTGGCCAAGGTCACCGCCGACAACTTCACCAAGGACACCGGGATCGAGGTGCGGTTCACCATCCTGCCGGAGAACGAGCTGCGCGACAGGGTCACCCAGGACGTCGCCACCCAGGGCGGCCAGTACGACGTGGCGACCATCGGCGCGTACGAGGCGCCGATCTGGGCGGAGAACGACTGGCTGCACGAACTCAGCTCGTACGCCGACGGGGACACCGGGTACGACAAGGGTGACCTGCTCGAACCGATGGTCGCCTCGCTCTCCGGCGCCGACGGAAAGCTCTACGCCGCACCGTTCTACGGCGAGTCGTCGTTCCTGATGTACAACAAGGAGCTCTTCGCGGCCGAGGGCCTGAGCATGCCGGAGCGGCCGACCTGGCAGCAGGTGGCCCAGTTCGCCGCGCAGCTCGACGACGACAGCGCCGGTGTCTCCGGGATCTGCCTGCGCGGCCTGCCCGGCTGGGGTGAGCTGTTCGCGCCGCTGACCACGGTGGTCAACACCTTCGGCGGCACCTGGTTCGAGCAGGACTGGACGCCGAAGGTCAACGCTCCGGAGTTCGCCGAGGCCACGAAGTTCTACGTCGACCTGCTGCGGGAGCACGGCCAACCGGGTGCGCCGCAGTCCGGCTTCACCGAGTGCCTGAACACCTTCGGCCAGGGCAAGGCCGCCATGTGGTACGACGCCACGTCCGCCGCGGGCACCTTGGAGGATCCCAACTCCAGCACGGTCGCCGGCAAGGTCGGCTACGCGTACGCGCCGGTGAACAAGACCGAATCGTCGGGCTGGCTCTGGGCCTGGGCGCTGGCGATGCCGAAGACCACCCAGAACGCCGACGCGGCCTGGAAGTTCATCTCCTGGGCGACCGGTAAGGAGTACGAGCAGCTGGTCGGCTCGTCGCTGGGCTGGCCCCGGGTGCCGGCCGGCAAGCGCCAGTCGACCTACGAGATCGCCGAGTACCGCGACTCCGCGACGGCCTTCGCGGACATCACGCTGAAGTCCATCCAGGAGGCGGATCCGGTCAGCCCGGGCGTGCAGCCGCGACCCGCCCTGGGTGTGCAGTTCGTCGGCATCCCCGAGTTCGCCGACCTCGGCACGAAGGTGTCGCAGGAGGTGTCGGCCGCGATCGCCGGCCAGACCACTGTCGAGAAGGCGCTCGCCGACGGCCAGCGGCTGGCCGAGGAAGCCGCCAGCAAGCACCGGTAGCCGCGCGCCGGGGCCGGCCGACCGGCCGGCCCCGGCCCTGCCCCGAGGTGAATCGATGACCACGACCATCACCGCCGGTGCGGGCGCGGCACCGCGTCCCACCGTCCGTCCCGTCCGCCCGGACCGCAAACAACGCTGGGCCCGGCGCGCACCGCTGCTGCCCGCCCTGGTCTTCGCCATCGTGGTGACCCAGCTGCCGTTCCTGTTCACCCTCTACCTGTCCACCCAGAGCTGGAACGCGCTGCGGCCCGGCAGCCGGGAGTTCGCCGGGCTGGCCAACTACGGCACCGTGCTCACCGACGACCGGCTGCGTTCCGCCCTGGTCAACACGGTGGTGCTCACCGCGTCGTCGGTGATCGTGTCGGTGCTGCTCGGGCTCGGTCTGGCCCTGCTGCTCGACCGTAAGTTCCCTGGCCGGGGCATCGTGCGTACCATGCTCATCACTCCGTTCCTGGTGATGCCCATGGCGGCGGCGTTGCTGTGGAAGCACGCCATCTACAACCCGTCGTACGGCCTGATCAACGGCATTCTCGGTGGCAGCACCGACTGGGTCTCGCAGTACCCGATGGTCTCCGTGGTCGCCGCGCTGGTCTGGCAGTGGACCCCGTTCATGATGCTGATCATCCTTGCCGGCCTTCAGGGCCAGTCCCTGGAGACACTGGAGGCGGCCCGGGTCGACGGTGCCGGACCCTGGCAGACGTTCACCCGGGTCACCCTGCCCTACCTGCGGCCCTACCTGGAGCTTGGCGCCCTGCTCGGCGGCATCTACCTGGTACAGACCTTCGACGCGGTCTTCACCATCACTCAGGGCGGCCCCGGTCGGGCCACCACCAACCTGCCGTACGAGATCTACCTGACCACCTTCCGCAAGTTCGAGTACGGGGAGGCCGCTGCGGCCGGGGTCGTGGTGGTGGTCGGCACCATCGTCGTCGCCACCTTCGCACTGCGGGTCATCTCCAGCCTGTTCCGGATGGAGGACGCGAGATGACGGGTACCGCGAACCCGGCCCGGCGCAGCGCGGGCCGCACCGGGGCGGTCTGGACCGTGCTGGCCTGGCTGGCCGGTCTGTTGTTCTTCCTGCCGGTGGCGTGGATGGTGCTCACCGGATTCAAGCGGGAGGTCGACGCCGCCAGCAACCCGCCGTCCTGGTTGTTCACCCCGGTGCTCGACGGCTACCGGCAGGTCTTCGACCGGGAGATCACCCCCTACCTGCTCAATTCGGTGATGGCCAGCGTGATGTCGACGCTGCTGGTGCTGCTGCTGGCCACCCCGGCGGCGTACGCGCTGTCGATCCGCCCGGTCGCCAGGTGGCGTGACGTGCTGTTCTTCTTCATCAGCACGAAGATGCTGCCGGTGGTCGCCGCGCTGCTGCCGATCTACCTGCTGGTGCAGGACCTCGGCATGCTGGACAACGTCTGGACGCTGGTGGTGCTGTACACGGCGATGAACCTGCCGCTCGCGGTGTGGATGATGCGTTCGTTCCTGCTGGAGGTGCCGGCCGCGTTGATCGAGGCGGCGGCGATGGACGGCGCGAGCCTGCTGGTCACCATCCGGCGGATCCTGCTGCCGATCGTGGCGCCCGGCCTGGCCGCCACGGCGCTGATCTGCTTCATCTTCAGCTGGAACGAGTTCTTCTTCGCGGTCAACCTGACGGCCACCCGGGCGGGCACCTCGCCGATCTTCCTGGTCGGTTTCATCACCTCCGAAGGGCTGTTCCTGGCCCGGCTCTGCGCGGCGGCGACGATCGTGTCGCTGCCGGTTGTGCTGGCCGGCTGGATCGCCCAGAAGCAACTCGTCCGAGGACTCTCCATGGGGGCGGTCAAGTGAAGGCAGCAGTCATCGTCACGCCGGGCCAGATCAGCGTCGAGTCCGTGCCGGACCCGACGCCCGGACCTCGGGACGTGGTCGTCGAGGTCGCCGGCTGTGGGATCTGCGGCACCGACCTGCACATCATGGACGGCGAGTTCGCGCCCGCGTACCCAATCGTGCCGGGCCACGAGTTTGCCGGCACGGTGGTCGCCGCCGGGCGCGACGTCACCGAGGTGCGGGTCGGTGACCCGGTCGCCGTGGATCCGTCGCTGCACTGCGGGGAGTGCTACCAGTGCCGGCGTGCCCGGGGAAACCTCTGCGAGCGGTGGAACGCCATCGGGGTCACCGTGCCCGGCGGGGCGGCCGAGTTCGCCCTCGCCCCGGTACGCAACTGCGTGGTCCTGCCTTCCGGTGTGGCCCCGGCCGACGCCGCGCTGATCGAACCGCTTTCCTGCGCCGTGCGTGGCTTCGACGTGCTGCCTCGCCGCCTGGCCGACCACTACCTCATCTACGGCGCCGGCACCATGGGCCTGATGATGCTTGAACTGGCCAAACGCTGCGGCGCCGCCACGGTCAGCGTGGTTGACCTGAACCCCGACCGCCTCGCCACCGCTGTCCGACTCGGCTGCTCGGCGAGCGCCGCCAGCGCCGACGAGCTGGACCGCCCACGCGGCTGGGACGTGGTGATCGACTGCACCGGTGTCGAGGCCGCCATCGCCGACGGCCTGACCCGGGTCGCGCCCGCCGGCACCTTTCTCCAGTTCGGCGTCTCCGAGTACGCCACCCGGGTACCGGTCGAGCCCTACCGCATCTACAACAAGGAGATCACCGTCACCGGCTCGATGGCCGTCCTGCACAGCTTCGACCGCGCCGCCGAACTCTTCGCCGCCGGCGTCCTGGACCCCTCGGTTTTCATCAGCCACCGCTTCCCCCTGACCGCCTACCCCGACGCCATGTCCCAGTTCCGCTCCGGCATAGGCCGCAAACTCCTCATCACCTGACCGCCCACTCTTCCTTTGGGCAGCGGCCGTCGGGGCCGGGCTGGTGGTCAGGAGCGTCCGGCGGGCGGTCAGGGTGAGCCGGTCGAGGATCTGCGCGAGGCTGAGGAGTGGGGCGGTCATGCGCGGGTCACCCCGAGGGTGGCGGCCAACGCGACGATCGTGGCGGGGGCGCCGGGATGGCGGACCGTGGCGGCGAGCACGTTCCGGGCTGCGGGCCGGTGGCGTACCTCGGCGGGCGCGGTCCGGCCTGCCTCCAGCAGCACCCGGGCCGCGTTGACCGGGTCGGCAACCCGAAGGTACGCACGGCCGGCGTCGATGAGGTGCGCGGCGCGATGCTCGGGCGGCAGCCACCGCCAGCCGTCACGCCCGACAGCCGCCTCGTGCCGGGCGATCGCCTCATCCGTCGTACCCAACTCGATCGCGACCACGACCTGGGCGAGCGCCGCCGCGGTCGGGCCGAAGCCGGTGTGATGATGATCTTTGCCGTCGCCGACCTCGGCGGCCAGATCGGCGGCCTCGTCGACGCGGGCGGCAGCGGCCCGCTCGTCGCCGTGCCGGGCCGCCGCGAGCGCCGCCTGCACGAGCAACGTCCCGCAGAGCGACATCCGCGCCACGTCGAGGTCGGGCGTCCCGATCCGGTACGCGGCGGCCAGCGTCGCCCTGCCCGCCTCCCGCCCGGCCATCAGCGATGGCTGCCATGGCGATACTCCCGAGCGCGAGGATCGGCAGACTCCACCTCAGAGCCGCCACTTCGGACGGTACACCGACGACGTCGTAGAGTGATCCCTCACGCGGCCGGTAGCGGCGAGTGCGGACATTGGCCGGGCCGGCTCCCTCGACAGTGGGCGGACCAGATGCCGGGCGGGACTACGCTTCCGGTCATGGCGGTGAGCTACGGCGACGCGGCGGCCTGGGCCGGCGTCGTATCCTCGGTCATCTTCTCCACGACCGCCCTGGCGGTGTCGGTACGGTCGCTGCGGCACGCCCGGCGCGCTGCCGACGCCGCCGAGCGGCAGGCGGTCGCCGCCGAGTTGGCCGTGCCGCCGGCCCCGCCGCCGGTGTCCTGGCAGGCCGAGCTTCCTCGCACCCGCCGGGTGGAGATCGGGACGCCGTACGTGATCCGTAACGTCGGCAGCGAACCGGCGACCGGTGTCACGGTGATGTCCCGAGGCTTCAAGATCAGCCGAATCGAGGGGCTCGACGAGGGCGGGGTACTGCCGGGCGCTTCCTTCGTGGTGATCCTGAACGAGTGGATCAGCACCGGTTCGCGGACCAACGAGATCCTGCTGCTGTGGGACGGTCAGACGCTGCCGGTCGGCATCGCGCTACCGCCCTGGCCGCCGGAGCCACCACCCATTTTCGTCAAGACCACCCCGATCATCCGCTGACGCCCACCCGCCGCCCGACACCGCGCTTTCCGCCACCGCCCGCAGCGCCGACCCGCTGTGCTCGGCAGACAGGGCCACGGCCGACTGCGGCACACCACGCTCGGCTCCGACAGCGAGGTATGCGTACGCGGGCGACCTGACCGGTCGCGACGATCCCGGTGCCGGCCGAGGCTGCTGTGCCGGTGCTGCCCGGCTGATCCTCACTGGTGCCCAGAGATCGGGGAGTGGCGGTCGTCTGCCATGCTCTGGACGGTGACGTCCGGCCACCCCCGTTCCCACCGCCGCCCCCACCGCCGCGCCCGCCGAAGGGCCCGGTGGGCACTGCTGTCCCTGGGTGTCGTGATCGCCCTGGCGGTGGCGGCCGTGTTAGTGCTCCGCCCGCCCGGTCCCCGACCGTTGTTCCAGATGCCCGTCGCCTGCGGTGAGACGTGGCAGATCGGCACCTACCCTGGTCACGGCGAGTTCGACGTGGACTTCTTCCCGCTCTCCGGCGAGCCGTGGGGGCAGCCGGTGCTCGCCTCCTACGACGGTACGGTCACCGTCGCCGGGATCAACGGGTCGCTGGGTGGGCGCACCCCGGAGAACCCTGACGGCCCCCGGGGCCGGGGCGGCGGCTACTGGGTGAAGATCGACCACGGCGGCCGGTGGGAGACCCAGTACCTGCACCTGCTGGAACCGCCCCTGGTGGCGGAGGGCCAGCGGGTCGCCCGGGGCGAACAGATCGGGCGGATCGGCAGCACCGGCAACTCGGGCGCCCCGCACCTGCACTACGAACAGCGCCAGGGCTGGCAGAAGGTCGAGACCTGGTTCGACGGTGCCCCGTCGGGCATCACCACCGACGAGGTGGAGTACACGGCGCGGCTGACCAGCAACAACTGCCCGTAGGCGCGGCGTGGGTCACGGCTGGTAGCGGTAGCCCATGCCGGGTTCGGTGATCAGGTGGCCTGGCCGGTACTGCCGCAGGTGGTTGGTCTCGGTCTGGTACCCGGGGCCCCACAGGTCGTGCAGCAGTTGCCGCTGGTGATCTCCGTGCCGGCGGAGAGGTTCTGCGCCACGCCCCGAGCATCAGCGCGACCGCCCCGAGCACCGAGATCGGCAGCAGGATCCGCACCGTGATCCGGGTACTGCCAATTGGTGTTCGTCACGGCGCCCGCATCGCCGGACGGGAGGTCACAGAACGGCGGCGATCGTGGCTGCCCGCCAGGTCCGTGGTCTGACGGCCGGCGTGTTTGCGGTTAGCGTGGGGCGGTGAGGCAGGCCAGAGCCCGGTGGGACGGGCAATTTGCCACAGTTTGTGTTGACATTCGCCGACCTGGCGGCCAGACTCGCAAAAATCTTTCAGATGCCGGGGAAGAATCCAGGGGGAGGACCATGTCCAGCACCAGATTCCGGATGGCCGGCGCCACCTTCGTACTGATGCTCGCCGCCGCTGCGGCAGGCTGCGGCGCGGGCGACGGCGTCGAGGTCGACGGGGCCGACGGGGCATCCGCCGGCGGCGTCCTCAATGCCGCCATCGGTGGCGAGCCCGACCAGCTCGACCCGCACAAGACCTCCGCCTACTACAGCTTCCAGGTGCTGGAGAACGTCTACGACACGCTCGTGGAGCCGGACGCGAACCTGGAGATGAAGCCGGCCCTGGCCACCGAATGGACCACCAGCGACGACCAGCTGACCTGGACGTTCACCCTCCGAGAGGGAGTCAAGTTCTCCGACGGCTCACCGCTCACCGCCGAGGACGTCGTCTACTCCTACAACCGGATCATCGACGAGAAGCTGAACACGGCATACAAGTTCGGCACCGTCGCGTCGGTGGCCGCGCCCGACCCGAGCACCGTCGTGGTCACCCTCGACGCGCCCACCCCGAACCTGCTCGCCAACCTTGGCGGATTCAAGGGCGTGGCGATCGTCCAGAAGTCCAACGTGGAGTCCGGCGAGGTCACGACCAAGCCGGTCGGCAGCGGCCCCTTCGCCATCGGCGGCTACACCTCCGGCGACAGCATCAAACTGGTCCGCAACGACAACTATTGGGGCGAGAAGCCCAAGCTCGACGGGGTCACGTTCACCTTCGTCAGCGACCCCACCGTTGCCCTGCAGAACCTGCGCGGCGGTGAGGTCCAGTGGACCGACAACCTGCCGCCGCAGCAGGTCGCGGCACTGCTGGACGGCGACGACCCCACGGTCCGATCGGTACCGTCGACCGACTACTGGTACCTCGCGCTCAACCAGGCCCGCAAGCCGTACGACGACGTCAACGTGCGCCGGGCGGTCGCCTTCGCGCTGGACCGGGAGGCGATCACCAAGGCCGCCAAGTTCGGCCTGGCCACGGTCAACCAGGCGGCCATCCCACAGAACAGCGCCTTCCACTACGAGTACGCGCCGTACTCGCACGACGTGAACCAGGCGCGGCAACTGCTCGACCAGGCCGGCGTCAGCGGGCTGACCATGGACCTGATGGTCACCAACGAGTACCCGGAGACGGTCACCGCCGCGCAGGTCATCGCGTCGCAGCTGGAAGGCGTCGGCATCACCGTCGAGATCCGAACGCTGGACTTCGCCCAGTGGCTCGACCAGCAGAGCGCCGGCAACTTCGACTCGTTCATGCTCGGCTGGCTGGGCAACATCGACCCCGACGAGTTCTACTACGCCCAGCACCACAGTGGCGGGACGTTCAACTTCCACAAGTACAACAACCCGGCGGTTGACCGGCTGCTCGACCAGGCCCGGACCGAGGTCGACCAGACCGCCCGCAAGCAGCAGTACGACCAGGTGGCCAAGCAGATCGTGGACGACGCCAGCTACATCTACCTCTACAACCCCGATGTGGCCCAGGGCTGGTCCACGCAGGTCTCCGGCTACGAGGTACGCACCGACAGGGCGATCCGGTTCCGCGACGTGGCACTGGCCAAGTGAGCCGGCGGGAAATCACCGGTGGTCCGCTTCGTCATCCGTCGGCTGTTGCAGTCGGCCGTCGTGCTGCTCGGCGTGACCGTCGTCGTGTTCCTGCTGCTCCAGATGGTGCCGGGTGACCCCGTCCGGGTGGCGCTGGGCACCCGCTTCGACCCGCAGACGTACGAGGCGCTGCGGGCCCGGGCAGGGCTGGACCAGCCCCTGGTGGCGCAGTACTTCAACTACCTCGGTCGGGCGCTGACCGGCGACCTCGGTGTCAGCTTCCGCAGTGGACGTCCGGTCACCACGATCGTGCTGGAGCGACTGCCGGCGACGCTGTCACTGGCGGTCACCGCGGTGCTCTTCGCAGTGTTGATCGCCTTCCCGCTGGGAATCGTGTCGGCCATCCGCA
The DNA here is from genome assembly GCF_048060415.1 of Micromonospora sp. LOL_024. Taxonomy (NCBI): domain Bacteria; kingdom Bacillati; phylum Actinomycetota; class Actinomycetes; order Micromonosporales; family Micromonosporaceae; genus Micromonospora; species Micromonospora sp. LOL_024. The sequence goes on along the minus strand of NZ_JBHMIS010000004.1, from coordinate 202,903 downwards.
GTGGCTCGCTGGTCGACCACGCGGCCCGGGTGTTCAGCCAGATCGGCGTCTCGGTGCCCGACTTCTGGATGGGCATCATGGGCATCCTGCTCTTCGCCGGGGTGCTCGGCTGGCTGCCACCGTCGGGCTACGTCGCGCTCACCGAGGACCCGGCCGGATGGGTCTCCCACGTGGCGTTGCCGGCGGCCACGGTCGGCCTGGTCACCGCCTCCATCCTCACCCGGTTCATCCGGTCGGCGATGCTGGAGGTGCTCTCCGAGGACTATGTGCGCACCGCAGAGGCGAAGGGGCTGCGTACCCGGGTGGTGGTGCTGCGGCACGTGCTGCGCAACGCGCTCATCCCCGTGGTCACCGTGGTGGCGGTGCAACTGGCCAGCCTGCTCGGCGGGGTGATCGTGATCGAGGTGCTCTTCGCCTGGCCCGGCATCGGACGGCTCACCTACGACGCGGTCCAGGCCCGTGACTACCCCGTGCTACAGGGTGCCGTGCTGCTGGTGGCGGCGCTGTTCCTCCTGATCAACCTCCTGGTCGACATCCTCTACGCCCGCCTCGACCCCCGGATCAGCGTCCGATGAGCGAACACAGTGAGCGTACGAGCGAGGGGCAGCTGCGCCGGGCGTTGTCGGCGCTGCGGCACGATCCGCTGGCGTTGACCGGCAGCGTGGTGCTCACCCTGCTGGTCGTGGTGGGCGTGGCCGGGGCCTGGCTGGCGCCGTCGGGGATCAACGAGGTGGACGTCGACCGGATGCTCCAGCCACCGAGTTGGTCGCACCCGTTCGGTACCGACGAGTTGGGTCGGGACGTGCTCAGCCGGGTCATGGTCGCGGCCCGGGTCTCCCTTCAGGTCGGCCTGGTCAGCGTCGGCATCGCGCTGGTGGTGGGGGTGAGCCTCGGACTGTTCGCCGGCTACTACCGTGGCTGGCTCGACAACGTCCTGATGCGCTGCATGGACGTCCTCTTCGCGTTCCCGGTCCTGCTGCTCGCGGTGGCCATCGTCGCGGTGCTGGGGCCGGGACTTGTCACCGCGATGGTCGCGATCGGGGTGGTCTACACCCCGATCTTCGCCCGGGTCACCCGCGCCGGTGTGCTCTCCGTCCGGGAACAGGTCTTCGTCCGGGCGGCGGTCTCCATCGGCGCGTCCGACCTTCGCATCATGCGGCGGCACGTGTTGCCCAACATCGCGGCGCCGCTGATCGTGCAGACGTCGTTGTCGCTGGCCTTCGCCATCCTCTCCGAGGCGGCGCTGTCCTTCCTCGGTCTCGGCGTGCAACCACCCGACCCGGCCTGGGGCCGGATGCTGTACGACGGGCGCGGGTTCGTCACCGAGGCGTGGTGGCTGGGCTTCTTCCCCGGCGCGGCGATCTTCCTGACCGTGCTGGCGTTCAACCTGGTCGGTGACGCGCTTCGGGACGTGCTCGATCCCCGTCAGCTCACCGTCAGCGAAGCGAGGAGGAGCACCGCATGAGCGATCGTGAGCGTGGCGACGGGCCGGTGCTGGCGATCGAGGACCTCACCGTCACCATCGGTACGCGGCGCGGGCCGGCTCGGGCGGTAGCCGGGGTCGGTTGGTCGGTGCGCCCGGGGGAGACCTTGGCGCTGGTCGGCGAGTCGGGCAGTGGCAAGAGCATGAGCGTGCTCGCCGCCACCGGTCTCGCGCCGCGATCCGCGCGGGTGACCGGGCGGGTCCGGCTGCTCGGTACGGAACTCACCGAGCTGCCCGAGGCACGTCGGCGGCGGCTGCGCGGACGGCACGTCGGCTTCGTCTTCCAGGATCCGATGACCTCGCTCAATCCGGTGCTGACCGTGGGCCGGCAGGTCGCCGAGGCGGGCGAGGAACACCTCGGCCTGACCCGGCGGGCCGCCCGGTCCCGCGCGGTGGAACTGCTCGACCTCGTCGGCATCCCGTCCGCCGCGCAGCGGGTGGACGCGTACCCGCACCAGTTCTCCGGGGGCATGCGTCAACGCGTGGTGATCGCGATGGCCCTGATCTGCGAGCCCGATCTGCTGATCGCCGACGAGCCCACGACCGCCCTCGACGTCACCACCCAGGCCCAGATCGTCGAGCTGGTCGCCGACCTGCGGCGGCGGCTCGGCACGGCGGTCGTCTGGATCACGCACGACCTCGGTGTGGTTGCCGGTATCGCGGACACGGTGGCGGTCATGTACGCCGGCCGCATCCTCGAACAGGGGCCGGTCGACGCGGTCTTCGGTGCGCCGTCGCATCCGTACACCTCGGCTCTGCTGGCGGCCCGCCCGGACCCGGCGGCCGGCGGCGACGAATTGGTCACCATCGCCGGCGCGCCGCCCAATCCGTTGGACCTGCCGCCCGGCTGCGCCTTCTGGCCCCGGTGCCCGGTGCGTGGCGACGACCGCTGCGAGCACGAGCTGCCGCCGCTGGTCCCGGTCTCGGCCGGGCACCAGGTCCGCACCTTCTACCCGCGGCCCGCGGACGAGGAGGCCCGATGAGTACGCCGGGGGAGCCGGCCGAGGTCGTGGCCGAACTGGACGACCTGACGGTGTGGTTCCCCACCCCGGCCGGGGTGGTCCGTGCCGTGGACGGGGTGTCGTTACAGGTGCGTCGCGGCGAGACCCTGGGGCTGGTCGGCGAGTCGGGCAGCGGCAAGTCCACCGCCGGGCTGGCGTTGCTGCGGCTGGTCGACCCCACCTCCGGCAGCGTCCGGGTGGCGGGGCAGGACGTCACCAGGTGGTCCCGGCGGCGGCTGCGCACGCTGCGCCGCCGCGTCGCCATGGTGTTCCAGGACCCCCAGGCGTCGCTCGACCCGAGGCGCACCATCGGGGCGAGCATCGTCGAGCCGCTGGTCGTCCACGGCCTCGCCGCCGGCCGGGCCGCCCGCCGCAGGCGGGTCGAGGAGCTGCTCGACATGGTCGGGCTGCGCCGGGACCTCACCGACCGGCACCCGCACGAACTCTCCGGCGGTCAGCGGCAGCGGGTCGGCATCGCCCGCGCGTTGGCCGGCGAGCCAGACCTGATCGTGCTCGACGAACCCATCGCCTCGCTCGACCTGAGCGTTCAGGCGCAGATCATGAACCTGCTGCGGCGCCTACAGCGGGACCTGGGACTGACCTACCTGTTCATCGCCCACGATCTGGCCGCCGTCGAGCACATGAGCGACCGGATGGCCGTCATGTACCTGGGGCGGATCGTGGAGAGCGGCACACCGGCGCAGATCTGGCGGGAGCCGGCCCATCCGTACACCGCTGCCCTGCTGTCGGCGGTGCCGGTGGCCGATCCGCAGATCGAGCGGGAACGCCGCCGGATCATTCTCAGCGGCGACATTCCCAGCCCGGTCGACCCGCCCGCCGGCTGCCGGTTCCGGACCCGGTGCCCCCAGGCCCGGCCGGAGTGCGCGGAAACCGACCCGGTCCTCGCCGAGGTCGATCCCGACCACCGCGCGGCCTGTCTGTTCGCTGGGGAGGCCGTCCGGGCGATGCGGTCGCCCTGATCCGGGTCAACCGGAACCGCGACCGGCGATCGAGCCCGAGCTGCCCGGCTCAGTCGACGGGCGCGGCGACGGAGCGTCGACGGCGCAGCGGCATCGGCACCAGCCATCGGCTCCTATGCTCGCCGTCGAGCAGGATCTCCACCGCGCGGCGCCCCATCTGCTCGTGCGGCAGCGCGGCGGTGGAGAGCCCGGGCCGGAGCCAGGCGGCGATCGGGTCGTCGTCGAACGAGAGCACGGAGATGTCACCGGGGATGCTCAGGCCGGCCTCGCCGAGTGCCTGGTAGGCGTCGAAGGCGAGCCGGTCGTTCATGCAGATCACCGCGCTGGGGCGGGCCGGCCGGTCGAGGAGCGAGCGCATGGCGGTGTAGCCGTGCTCCGCCAGCCACTCCGGGCAGAAGACCTCGGCGCGCGGCGAGACGCCGGCCGTGGTGAAAGGCCCGCCCGTCGTGCCACGTCGGCCAGTGTCGCTCTGTCGCGGCCCATGGGTCTTCCGATCACGGCGGTACGTCAGACGTCGCGGTTGCCCCACCATTCTGCGTCGAACCACGATTCCGGTCGTCGGCGGTGGCCGTGTCAGGGCCTCGGGGACCTGCGGTCGGGTGGATGGACGGTGAGCGGGGGTGTGCACTGTCCTGGCTTTCCGTATTTCCTGACGTCGATGTCGATCGCCGGACCCTGCCGTGAACCCGGTGGTCACCCGCCTGACCTGCGTCGAATGGCCGACCGGGGGAGTGGGGCGTTCGTTACGAGAACGTGACCGCGGTATTCCCGACGAGGTGTTGACCCAGGCATTGTGAGCGCTAACACTTGCCCCAAGTGCGACCCGCGCAGCCGGTCCGACGGCGCGAGTTCCAGATTGGGGAAGCCAGTGAACAGAAAAATCCTGGCCGCTCTCGGTAGCGCCGTACTGGCGCTGAGTATGGCGGCCTGCAGTGGTGATGGTGCCGGCAGTGGCGGAACCGACGGTGACCAGCCCGCCGACCTGACCATCGGCGTCTCGATGCCGACCCAGACCTCCGAGCGGTGGATCGCCGACGGCAACTCGGTCAAGGAGAAGCTGGAGGCCAAGGGCTACACGGTCGACCTCCAGTACGCCGGTGACGACATCCCCACCCAGTCGCAGCAGGTCGACCAGATGATCACGCGCGGCGCAGACGTGCTGATCATCGCGGCGATCGACGGGACGGCGCTGAGCGGGCAGCTGCAGGCGGCAGCCGACGCGGACATCCCGGTGGTCGCCTACGACCGGCTCATCCGGAACAGCCCGAACGTCGACTTCTACGTCAGCTTCGACAACTACAAGGTCGGCGTCGCGCAGGCCACCGCGCTGCTGGTCGGCCTCGGCGTGCAGAGCAAGGACGGCGCGAAGGGCACCGCCACCGGCCCGTTCAACGTCGAGCTGTTCGCCGGGTCGCTCGACGACAACAACGCCCACTTCTTCTTCGACGGCGCCATGGACACCCTCAAGCCGTTCATCGACGACGGCACGCTGACGGTGAAGTCGGGACAGAACAAGATCGAGCAGGTGGCGATCCTGCGATGGCAGCAGGAGGCCGCGCAGAAGCGGATGGAGGACCTGCTGACCTCCAGCTACAACGACAACAGCAAGGTCGACGGCGTGCTGTCGCCCTACGACGGCCTCTCGCGCGGCATCATCACGGCGCTGCAGAACGCCGGCTACCGTGGTGCCGACTTCCCGGTCGTCACCGGGCAGGACGCCGAGATCGCCTCGGTCAAGCTGATCAGCGACGGAGTGCAGAGCTCCACCATCTTCAAGGACACCCGCCTGCTGGCCGAGCAGGCCGTGATCGCCGGTGAGGCGTTCCTTGAGGAGAAGACGCCGCAGGCCAACGACACCGAGACGTACGACAACGGCGTCAAGGTCGTTCCGTCGTACCTGCTGCCGGTGCAGACCGTCTTCGCCGACGACATCAACCCGGTCCTGATCGACTCCGGCTACTTCACCGCGGACGAGGTCGCCGCCGGCCAGTCACAGGGCTGACGGCAATCACCGGGTCCGGCGGCGCGCCGCCGCCGGACCCGGTACCACCCGGCCACTCAGGACTATCTAGACCGCCAGGACGGTGAGCATGGACGACAACATCCTCGAGATGCGTCGGATCACCAAGACCTTCCCGGGGGTGGCGGCGCTCCAGGACGTCTCACTCGCCGTACGTCGTGGGGAGATCCACGCCATCTGCGGCGAGAACGGCGCCGGCAAGTCCACCCTGATGAAGGTGCTCTCGGGTGTCTACCCGTCCGGCAGCTACGACGGCGACATCCTGTTCGACGGCGAGCCGGTGCACTTCCGGGGCATCCGCGACAGCGAGAACCGGGGCGTCGTCATCATCCACCAGGAGCTCGCCCTGGTGCCGTACCTGTCGATCGCCGAGAACATCTTCCTCGGCAACGAACAGCGCGGTCCCGCCGGGCTGATCGACTGGAACCGCACCTACGCCGAGGCGGCCAAATTGCTCGCCTCGGTGGGGCTTCCCGAGAGCCCGGTCACGCCCGTCGTGCAGCTCGGTGTCGGTAAGCAGCAGCTGGTGGAGATCGCCAAGGCGATCTCCAAGAAGGTCCGACTGCTCATCCTCGACGAGCCGACCGCCGCGCTGAACGACGTCGACTCCGCGCACCTGCTGGAGCTGATGCGCCGGCTCCGCGACCGAGGCATCACCTGCATCATGATCTCGCACAAGCTGAACGAGATCACCACGATCGCCGACTCGACCACGGTGCTACGGGACGGGCAGACGGTGGAGCGCCTCGACATGCGTTCGGGCGAGGTGACCCAGGAGCGGATCATCCGCGGCATGGTCGGCCGGGACCTGGAGAGCTTCTACCCCGAGCGGGTCTCCTCACCGGGCGAGGAGGTGCTGCGGATCGAGGACTGGTCGGTGCGCCACCCGAGCCAGGACCGCCTGGTCGTCGACGGCGCCGGCCTCGACGTACGCGCCGGCGAAGTGGTCGGCATCGCCGGCCTGATGGGCGCGGGGCGTACCGAACTGGCGATGAGCGTGTTCGGCCGGTCGTACGGTCGGGACATCACCGGCCGGCTCTTTATGCACGGAAGACAGATCCGGGCACGCTCCGTGGCGGAGGCGATCGGCAACGGCATCGCGTACGCGACGGAGGACCGCAAGCGCTTCGGGCTCAACCTCATCGACGACATCCGGCACAACATCTCGGCGGCCGGGCTGCGCCGGCTCGCCCGGCTCGGCTGGGTGCACGACAACGAGGAGATCAAGGTCGCCGAGACGAGCCGGCGCGACATGAACATCAGGGCGCCGAGCGTGATGTCGTTCGTGGGCAAGCTCTCCGGTGGCAACCAGCAGAAGGTCGTCCTGTCGAAGTGGCTGTTCACCGATCCGGACGTGCTGATCCTGGACGAGCCGACCCGGGGCATTGACGTCGGGGCGAAGTTCGAGATCTACACGATCGTCAACCGGTTGGTGGCCGAGGGCAAGGCGGTCGTCATCATCTCCTCGGAACTGCCCGAGCTGCTCGGCATTTGCGACCGCATCTACACGATGTCCGCGGGCCGGATCACCGGCGCACTGCCGGTCGCTGAGGCGACCCAGGAAAAGCTCATGGAACTCATGGCGAAGGACAAGGAAACCGTCGGATGACCAGCACCAAGCCCTCGGCGGCGGGCAAGAAGCCGGCCCGGAACGTACCTGCCGCCGCGCTGCCCGTGGGCACCAGCGACCCCCGTACGCTGATCATGAACAACCTGCGGCAGAGCGGAATCTTCGTCGCCCTTGTGGTGATCGTCGCGCTCTTCGCGTTCCTGACCGACGGTCTCTCGCTGAGCCCGGGCAACATCACCAACATCGTTCTGCAGTACTCCTACATCCTCGTGCTGGCGATCGGCATGGTCATCGTGATCATCGGCGGTCACATCGACCTGTCGGTCGGCTCGGTTGTCGCGCTGACCGGTGCGGTCTCCGCCGTGGTCGTCATCAGGCAGGGCCAGCCGTGGTGGGTCGGCGTGTTGGCCGCCCTGGCCGTGGGAGTCGCGGTCGGCGCCTGGCACGGCTTCTGGGTCGCGTACGTCGGCATCCCGGCGTTCATCGTGACCCTGGCGGGCATGCTGCTGTTCCGTGGTCTCACCCTGCGGGTGCTCGACAACATCTCGCTCTCGCCGTTCCCGGCCGAGTACAACCGGATCGCGGCCGGCTTCCTCAACGGTCTGATCGGCGGCGACGGTTACGACGCCTTCACGCTGCTGGTCGGCGCGATCGGGGTGGCCGGCTACGTGGTGAGCACCTTCCGCACCAGGGCGGCGCGCATCCGCTACCAGCAGCCGGTCGACTCGTTCGCGCTGTTCGTCGCGCGGATGACGCTGGTCGGCGCGGTGGTCATGTACTTCGCTTGGCAGTTGGCGCACGCGCGTGGCCTGCCGATCGTGCTGGTGATCCTCGCGGCGCTGGTGCTGGTCTACGGCCTGCTCACCCGGCGCACCGTCTTCGGCCGGCAGGTCTATGCGATCGGCGGCAATCTCTCCGCGGCGATGTTGTCGGGCGTCAAGGTCCGCACCGTCAACTTCTGGATCTTCGTCAACATGGGCTTCCTGTCCGCCGTGGCGGGCATCATCTTCTCGTCGCGCTCCAACGGCGCACAGCCCGCGGCCGGCAACATGTTCGAACTCGACGCGATCGCCGCGGCCTTCATCGGCGGTGCGGCGGTCACCGGTGGGGTGGGCACCGTCGTGGGCGCTATGGTGGGTGGCCTGATCATGGCGGTGATGAGCAACGGCATGCAGTTGATGGGCGTGGACCAGTCGTTGCAGTCGGTGGTGAAGGGCCTGGTGCTGCTGATCGCCGTGGCCTTCGACGTCTACAACAAGCGGCGTGCCGGCGCGAGCCGCTGACGGGTCCGGATGCGGGTCGACCGGTGCGGGCCGGCTTGACGGCGGTGTCAGGTGGTGGGAACACTGCTTCACGTCACCGTCGATCCCGTCGGGCCTGACGCCGGAGGTCGGGTTGGTCCAGGAGGCGATTCGCCGACGCAACGCCGGCACGTTGCTGCAGCACGTGCACGTCGGTGGTCCGGTATCCCGTGCCGAACTGGCCGAACGGATGGGCCTGAACCGCAGCACAATCATGGCGCTCACCACCGAACTGACCCGGGCCGGCCTGGTTCACGAGGAGTCGCGCACGGACACCGGCCGTGCCGGGCGGCCCTCGCTGCTGGTCCGGCCGGCATCCGACCGGTGCTACGTGTTGGCCTTCGACGTTGCGGTGGACCGACTGGTCGCCGCTCGGGTCGGGCTCGGTGGAGGCATCCGGGACCGCCGGGAGGCGGTGCGCCCGAGGGCCGGGCCCGATCTACATCGAGTGGTCGAGGTCCTCGCGCGCTTCGGCCGTCAGCTGTACGGTGCGGCACCGCCGGACGCGACCTGTGTGGGGGTTGCCGCCTCGTACTGCGGCATGATCCGGCCCGGCGACGGGATGGTGCGTTTCGGGCCCGATCTGGGTTGGGTCGATCAGGCGTTCGGCGTTGAACTCGGCCGCCGGCTCGGGCTCGGCCTGTCCGTCGCGGTGGGCAACGAGGCGCACCTCGGGGCGCAGGCCGAGCAGCAGCGCGGCGCGGGCGTCGGCCTCGACAACCTCATCTACCTGCACGGCGATGTAGGGGTGGGCGGTGGCATCATCGTCGGCGGTCGACTGCTGGGCGGGCATGGCGGCTACGGCTGCGAGCTGGGGCACATGGTGGTGAACCCCAACGACGGCCGGCCCTGCGGCTGCGGCTCGTCCGGCTGCCTGGAGGCGGAAGCCGGCGAGCGGGCTCTGCTCGACGCCGCCGGTCGGCCCGCCGAGATCTACGGTCGTGACGCGATCCGGTCCGTGGTCGACGACGCCGACCGTGGTGATCCGCTGGCCCAGGAGTCGCTGCGTCGTGTCGGCGACTGGCTCGGCATCGGGGTGGCGAATCTGATGAATCTCTTCAATCCGGGCATGGTGGTCTTCGGCGGAATGCTGTGCGACCTGTATCCGGGGGCGGTCGCGCAGGTACGGGGGCGGATTGCCCGCAACGTGCTGCCGGTCGCGCGGGAGCACGTACGGCTGCGCACCGCGGCCCTCGGCGACGATGCCACTCTGGTCGGCGCCGCCGAACTCGGCTTCGCCCCACTGCTGGCCGACCCGTTGGGCATGCTTGCCGACCCGACCCCACCCGCCGACGCTGACCGATCGAGGTCGACGCCGGCGGGTCGATAGGTCGGGCGCGGCGAAGCTCTGGGTGCTGTTGCGGTGGCAGTCCCGATCAGGTGGCGTGTAGACGTAGGCGATGTTATCGCTGACATTTGCGCTGTGGAGGACGCCGGTGGCGGTGTTCCCGGCGGTCGGCAAGGATGGTCGGCGTCATGGTCCGCTCCGTTACGTACCTGTTGCCGGCAGGTGTCTTGACGACAACTTTGTGAGCGTTAACACTGAGGCTGTCATCGGCCGGAGGTGAAGATGAGCAGTGTGGACGAAGCGGACGATCGGTACGTCGTCGGCGTCGACTACGGCACCCTGTCGGGACGGGCGCTGGTTGTCCGGGTCCGCGACGGAGCCGAGTTGGGGACGGCGGTGCACGAGTACCGCAACGCGGTCATCAGCTCCGCCCTACCGGACGGTGGCACCCCGCTGCCGCCCGACTGGGCGTTGCAGGATCCCCAGGACTACCGCGACGTGCTGCGGTTCGCCGTACCGGCGGCCGTCGCCGCCGCCGGGATCGACCCGGGCGACGTCGTGGGTGTCGGTATCGACTTCACCGCCTGTACCGTGCTGCCGACGCTCGCCGACGGGACCCCGCTGTGCGAGGTGCCGGAACTGCGCCAGCGCCCGCACTCCTGGGTGAAGCTCTGGAAGCACCACGCGGCCCAGCCGCACGCCGACCGGATCAACGCGATCGCCCACGAGCGGCGCGAGCCGTGGATCGGCCGCTACGGCGGCAAGATCTCCGCCGAGTGGCAGTTCGCGAAGGGCCTGCAGATCCTGGAGGAGGACCCGGAGGTATACCGGCGTGCCGAGCGCTTCATCGAGGCCGCGGACTGGATCGTGTGGCAGCTCTGTGGCGTCGAGACGCGCAACGTCTGCACGGCCGGCTACAAGGGCATCATGCAGGACGGCGAGTACCCGACCGCGGACTACCTGACCGCGCTCAACCCCGGGTTCGGCGACTTCGTGGCAAAACTGGACGGTCCGCTGACGCCGTTGGGCGCTAGGGCGGGCGGGTTGGCCCCGCACGCCGCCGCCTGGACCGGCCTGCCGGGGGGGATCGCCGTCGCCGTGGGCAACGTCGACGCCCACGTCACCGCGGCCTCCGCGCAGGCGCTCGAACCCGGACGGCTGGTTGCCATCATGGGCACCTCCACCTGTCACGTGGTCAACGGCAACCATCCGGCCGAGGTGGCCGGCATGTGTGGCGTGGTCGACGGCGGTATCAGTGCCGGCGCGTGGGGCTACGAGGCCGGGCAGAGCGGTGTCGGCGACATCTTCGGCTGGTTCGTCAAGCACGCCGCCCCGGCCGGCGCGGCTTCGCACGAGCGGCTCACCGAACTGGCCGCGACCCAGCCGGTCGGCGCACACGGGCTGGTCGCGCTGGACTGGTGGAACGGCAACCGGTCGCTGCTGGTTAACCACGACCTCAGCGGAATGATCATCGGCCTGACCCTGGCGACCCGGCCGGAGGACGTCTACCGGGCCCTGCTGGAGGCGACGGCGTACGGCACCCGGATGATCATCGAAGCCTTCGTCGAGGCCGGGGTCGAGGTGCACGACCTGGTGATCGCCGGCGGCCTCACCTCGAACGAGCTGCTGATGCAGATCTACGCCGACGTCACCAACCGGCCGCTCGGCATCATCGGCTCCGCGCAGGGACCGGCGCTCGGCTCGGCGATCCACGCCGCCGTCGCGGCCGGCGCCCACCCCTCGATCCAGCAGGCCGCGCAGGCGATGGGCCGGGTGCGGGAGGCGGTCTACCGGCCGGACCCGGACCGGGCTCGCGCGTACGACGCGCTCTACGCCGAGTACCGGACGCTGCACGACCACTTCGGTCGGGGCACCAACGACGTGATGCTGCGCCTGCGGGCGATCCGGAACACGGCCGTCGAGCAGGCCGCCGCACGGAAGGAAGCCTCGGCATGAACGCCGAACTGACCCGTCAGGTGAACGAGCTGCGCGCGGCCGTCGCCCGCCTGCACGGTGAGCTGACCCGGTACCACCTGGTCGCCTGGACGGCCGGCAACGTCTCCGCGCGGGTGCCCGGTCAGGACCTCATGGTGATCAAGCCCAGCGGCGTCGACTACGACGACCTCTCGGCACAGAACATGGTGCTCTGCGACCTCAACGGCATACCCGTGGCGGGTGAGCTGTCACCGTCGAGTGACACCGCGGCGCACGCCTACGTCTACCGCGCCATGCCCGAGGTCGGTGGCGTCGTGCACACCCACAGCACGTACGCCACCGCCTGGGCGGCGCGCGGTGAGTCGATCCCCTGCCACCTGACCGCCCAGGCCGACGAGTTCGGCGGGGAGATCCCGGCCGGCCCGTTCGCGCTGATCGGCGGCGACGACATCGGCAAGGGGATCGTCAGCACCCTCACCGGTCACCGTTCGCCCGCGGTGCTGATGCGCAACCACGGCGTCTTCACCATCGGCGGCGACGCCCGGGCCGCGGTCAAGGCCGCGGTCATGTGCGAGGACGTCGCCCGGACCGCGCACCTGGCGCGCGCGCTGGGCCAGCCGGTGCCGATGGCGCAAGCCGACATCGACGCCCTGTACGACCGCTACCAGAACGTCTACGGCCAACGATCCGCGCCCCCGGCGAACTCCTAGCCGGTCCCGGCCGTCCGTGGATGGGCCGGAACCAGACCCGTACCCGCAGCGAACGCCGCTCGTGTACGTCGACGGACGGCGTGGACACCCGCACCCACCCCGAGGAGATCCGATGAGAAAGATGCGCACACCCCTGGCGCCTCGGCGCGCCGCCGCGGTCATCGCCGCCGTCCTGCTAGCCGGCACGGTGGCGGCGTGCGGCAACAGCGACACCGGCAGCGACGCCGCCGACGACGGCAGGATCGTCCTGGGCTTCTCCCAGGTCGGCGCGGAGAGTGGCTGGCGTACGGCCAACACCAACTCCATCAAGGAGGCCGCGACCGAGGCCGGCGTCGAGCTGAGGTTCGACGACGCCCAGCAGAAGCAGGAAAACCAGATCAAGGCGATCCGCAACTACATCCAGCAGAAGGTCGACGTGATCGGCTTCTCGCCGGTGGTGGAGTCCGGCTGGGACACGGTACTCAAGGAGGCCAAGGACGCCGGCATTCCGGTCATCCTGACCGACCGCGCCGTGGACTCGGCGGACACCTCGCTCTACAAGACCTTCCTCGGCTCGGACTTCGTCAAGGAAGGCCGGCTCTCCGGCGAGTGGCTGGTGGAGAACTCCAAGGCCGCGACCGGCGATGTGAACATCGTGGAATTGCAGGGCACCACCGGCTCGGCGCCGGCCAACGACCGTAAGAAGGGCTTCGCCGAGGCGATCGCCGCCGACCCCAAGCTGAAGGTCGTCGCCTCCCAGTCGGGCGACTTCACCCGGGCCGGCGGCAAGCAGGTCATGGAGCAGTTCCTCAAGGCCCACCCGAAGATCGACGTGCTCTTCGCGCACAACGACGACATGGGCCTCGGCGCGTTGGAGGCAATCACCGCTGCGGGCAAGGAACCCGGCAAGGACATCACCATCATCACCATCGACGCGGTCAAGGACGGCATGCAGGCCCTGGCCGACGGCAAGTTCAACTTCATCGCGGAGTGCAGCCCGCTGCTCGGCCCGCAGCTGATGGACCTGGCCAAGAAGGTGCACGCCGGCGAGGAGGTGCCTGCTCGGATCGAGACCGAGGAGACCACCTTCACCCAGGAGCAGGCCACGGAGGCCCTGCCCGACCGCAAGTACTGATCGACGCCAGGGGTCGCCGCTGACGTGGCGGCCCCGCCGCGTCGCCCACTCCTGACGGACGGGGCGCCTGGCCCACAACCCGCGTCACGCCCGCCGGCCGACCCTGGGGGCCGGCCGGGGCGGTGCGGGCGCGCCATGCCCTTTCGTGCCGATCGAGCCCAGAAGAGGTCTGGTGGGATGACGGATAGCCGTCCGGTCCTGACAATGACCAGGATCAGCAAGTCCTTTCCCGGGGTGCGCGCACTCCACGACGTCGACCTCCGGCTCTTTCCCGGCGAGGTGCACGCCCTGATGGGCGAGAACGGCGCCGGCAAGTCGACTCTGATCAAGGTTTTGACCGGCGTCTACGGCATCGACGGAGGTGTCGTTACCCTCGGCGGTGATCAGGTTACCTTCAGTGGGCCGATGCAGGCGGTCGGCGCCGGGGTCAGCACCGTCTACCAGGAGGTCAACCTCTGCCCCAACCTCTCGGTGGCGGAGAACATCTTCATCGGTCGTGAGCCTCTCCGTTTCGGTGCCGTGCGCTGGGCAGAGGTGCGGCGGCGTGCCCGAGCGTTGCTGAACCGCCTGGATCTCGACATCGACGTGACCGCGCCGGTGGCGAGTTACTCGCTGGCCGTACAGCAGATGGTCGCGATCGCCCGGGCGATCGACGTGCGGGCCCAGGTGCTGATCCTGGACGAGCCGACCTCCAGCCTGGACGCCGGTGAGGTGGAGCAGTTGTTCCGCGTCATGCGCCAACTGCGGGACGAGGGCATTGCCATCCTCTTCGTGACCCACTTCCTCGACCAGGTCTACGGCATCGCCGACCGGATCACCGTGCTGCGCAACGGAACTCTGGTCGGCGAGTACCCGATCGCCGAGCTTCCCCAGCTCGCGCTGGTGGAGAAGATGATCGGCAAGGAGCTCGACGTCCTCGGCCGGATCGAGGAGCAACCTCGGCCGGAGGTGACGTCCCCGGAGGACGGCACGCCGTTCGTGGAGGTGTCACAGCTCGGCCGCCGGGGCGCGGTCGCTCCGTTCAGCCTGACCATCCACGCCGGTGAGGTGGTCGGCCTCGCCGGCCTGTTGGGCTCCGGTCGCACCGAGGTGGCGAGGTTGTTCTTCGGCGCCGACCGCGCCGACCACGGTGAGATCGCCGTAGGCGGCAGGCCGGCGAGCCTCCGCAGTCCCGTGCAGGCCATCAACCAGGGCATCGGCTTCTGCTCCGAGAACCGGCGGGCGGAGGGGATCATCCCGGACCTGACGGTCCGCGAGAACATGATCCTCGCGATGCAGGCCGCCCGTGGCTGGCTGCGCCCCATCCCGCGTCGCCGCCAGGACGAACTGGTCGACAGGTACGTCAAGGCGCTCAGCATCCGCCCCGCGAACCCCGACATGCCGGTACGCAACCTCTCCGGCGGCAACCAGCAGAAAGTCCTGTTGGCCCGGTGGTTGATCACCGAGCCCCGGCTGCTCCTCCTGGACGAGCCGACCCGGGGTATCGACATCGGCGCCAAGGCCGAGATCCAGAAGCTGGTGGTGCAGCTCTCCGCCGGCGGCATGGCGGTGTTGTTCATCTCCGCCGAGCTGGAGGAGGTGCTACGGCTCAGCCACAAGATCGCGGTGATGCGTGACCGGGAGATGGTCGCGCATCTCGTCAACGACGACACGGTCGACGCCGACCGGGTCATGCAGACGATCGCCAGTGGAATCCACCCGGAGGAGGCGAACCAATGAGCGCGCCCACTGCGTCGGTTCCTCAGGACAGCGCGACCCGGAGCGGAGTGCTGCCATGAGCGACGCCAACCTCCGTCTCCGGACCCTGCTCGGTCATCGGCTGTTCTGGCCGGTCGCCGTCCTTGTGGCCATGCTGGCGGCCAACACGATCTACCGTCCCGGCTTCCTGGCCGTCGAGGTCAACAACGGGCACCTGTACGGCACCCCGGTCGACATCCTGCGGTTGAGTGCGCCACTGATCCTGGTCGCGCTGGGCATGACCCTGGTCATCTCCACCGGCGGCATCGACCTCTCGGTGGGCTCGACCTGCGCCATCAGCGGCGCCATCGCCTGCCTTGTGATCAGCGAGGCGCCGGATCAGAACAATCTCGGCACGGTGTTCACCGCACTCGCGATGGCCCTCGGCGTCGCGCTGGTGCTCGGCGCCTGGAACGGCGTGCTTGTCTCGATCATCGGCATCCAGCCGATCATCGCCACCCTGATCCTGATGGTGGCCGGTCGGGGCCTGGCGCAGTTGATCACCGAGGGGCAGATCATCACCATCAACTCCGACCCGTACCGGGCTATCGGCCTGGGGCACGTCCTGACCTTGCCACTGGCCATCTTCGTCGCGCTGGGTGCGGCCCTGTTGATTGCCGCGTTCACCCGCCGGACCGCGCTCGGCATGATCGTGGAGTCGGTCGGTGGCAACCGCGAGGCGAGCCGGCTGGCCGGCATCCGGTCGCGACGGATCGTCCTCCTCGTCTACGTGGTCAGCGCCGCCTGCGCCGCCATCGCCGGCTTCATGATCACCGCGAACGTCTCCAGCGCCGACGGCAACGCCGCCGGCCTCTGGGTGGAGCTCGACGCGATCCTCGCGGTCGTCATCGGCGGCACCTCGCTGGCCGGTGGCCGGTTCCACCTCAGCGGCACCATCCTCGGCGCTCTGATCATCCAGACCCTCACCACGAGTGTGTACGCCATGAACATCTCCCCACAGACCGCGTTGCTGTTCAAGGCGGTCGTCGTCATCGCCGTCTGCCTCATCCAGGCGCCGGCCTTCCGCGCCAAGTTCGGCCGGCGGAGACGGGGCACCCCGCCCCCGCCGGCACCGTCGCCGCAGCGGCAGAAGGAGGAGGCGGCGCCGGCATGAGCGTCAACTCGCTGACCACCAGGCCGAGCTGGGCCAAACTGCCCCGACGGCAGATGCCGGTGCTGGCCACCCTCGCCCTGCTGCTGGTCATGTACGGCATCGGGGTGTCCCAGTACCAGGCGTTCTCCAACATCCAGGTCATCTTCAACATCTTCATCGACAACGGGTTCCTGCTCGTCATCGCCGTCGGGATGACCTTCGTCATCCTCACCGGTGGTATCGACCTGTCGGTGGGGTCGGTCGCCGCGATGACCGCGATGGTGTCGGCGTCACTGCTCCAGTCCGGCCTGCCGGCCCCGCTGGTGCTGGTCATCGCCCTGCTCATCGGCCCGCTGCTCGGGTTCCTGATGGGCTGCGCGATCCACTTCTTCGACATCCAGCCGTTCATCGTCACCTTGGCCGGGATGTTTTTCGCCCGTGGCATGTGCACGTTCATCAGCGACGCGTCGATCCCCATCACCGACGGCTTCTGGACCACCATGTCGCAACACCGGATCGGTGACCCACAGGGCGACTTCGTCTCGGTCAGCGTGATCGTCGCGTTCGTCGTGGTCCTGGTCGCCGCATACGTGCTGGCGTACACCCGGCTGGGTCGCAACGTGTACGCGATCGGCGGCAACCCGCAGTCGGCGCTGCTGATGGGCCTGCCGTTGGGGCGTACCCGGATCGCGGTCTACACCATCAGTGGCCTCTGCGCGGCGATCGGCGGGATTCTGCTGTCGTTCTACACGCTCTCCGGCGCGCCGCTGATCGCGGTGGGGATGGAGCTCGACGTGATCGCGGCCGTGGTCATCGGTGGCACCGTGCTCATCGGTGGCTCGGGGTACGTCTTCGGCACCGTGCTCGGAGTCCTGGTGCTCGGCGTGATCCAGACTCTGATCACCTTCGATGGCAGCCTGAACTCGTGGTGGACCAAGATTGTGATCGGCGGCCTACTCTTCGCGTTCATCCTGCTCCAGCGCCTAATCGGCATCCGCTACACGTAACCGCCCCTCTCGCGGAAGGCAACTCCCATGGCACCACACGCTGCACCCGAGGTCTGGTTCCTCACCGGAAGCCAGGCGATGTACGGCGAGGACACCCTCCGACAGGTGGCCGACCAGTCCCGTCAGATCGCCGCCCTGCTCGACGACTCGCCGCACATCCCTGCCCGGGTGGTCTGGAAGCCGGTCCTGACCACCAGCGCCGACATCCTGCAGATCTGTCGGGATGCCGCGGTGCAGGGCGCGGTCGGGGTCATCGCGTGGATGCACACCTTCTCGCCGGCGAAAATGTGGATCTCCGGCCTGGACACGCTGCGCACGCCGTTGCTGCACCTGCACACCCAGGCCAACGTCCGGCTGCCGTGGGACGAGATCGACATGGATTTCATGAACCTCAACCAGGCCGCCCACGGCGACCGGGAGTTCGGGTTCATCCAGACCCGCCTGGGCGTGGCCCGCAAGACGGTCGCCGGGCACGTCTCGGACCCGCGGGTGGTGACCCGGGTCGGCGCGTGGACCAGGGCAGCGATCGGCTGGTCGGCGATGCGTTCGTTGCGTCTGGCCCGATTCGGCGACAACATGCGCGACGTGGCGGTGACCGAGGGCGACAAGGTCGAGGCGGAGCTGCGCTTCGGCGTCTCGGTGAACACCTACGGCGTCAACGACCTGGTGCGGGTGGTCGACGAGATCGCCGATGCCCAGATCGACGACCTGGTCAAAGAGTACGACGACACCTTCCGGGTCGCCGCCGAGCTGCGACCCGGCGGTGAGCGCCACGACTCGCTGCGCTATGCCGCCCGGCAGGAGTTGGGTCTGCGCACGTTCCTGGATGCGGGCGGCTTCCGCGCGTTCACGACGAACTTCGAGGATCTCGGTGGCCTGCGCCAGCTGCCCGGCATCGCGGTGCAGAGGCTGATGGCCGACGGCTACGGCTTCGGTGGTGAAGGGGACTGGAAGACTTCGGTACTCGTGCACACCCTGAAGGCGATGGCGGTGGGCACCGACGGCGGAACGTCGTTCATGGAGGACTACACCTACGACCTGACGCCCGGCGAGGAGCTGATTCTCGGCGCACACATGCTGGAGGTGTGCCCGACGATCGCCGCCGGCGTACCCAACGTGGAGATTCACCCACTTGGTATCGGCGGTCGGGAGGACCCGGTCCGGCTGATATTCGACGCGGAGCCGGGCCCGGCGGTGGTGCTCGGGCTGGCCGACATGGGTGAACGGTTCCGGCTGGTGGCCAACGAGGTCGACGTCGTGCCCCCGCCGCACCCGCTGCGGCGGTTGCCGGTGGCCCGGGCCGTCTGGCGGCCACGTCCGCACCTGGCCGGCTCGGCTGAGGCGTGGATCACCGCCGGTGCCCCGCACCACACGGTGCTGTCACAGGGGGTGGGGGTGGAGGAGCTGCACGACTTCGCCGAGATGAGCCGCACCGAACTCGTCGTCATCGACGCCGACACCGAGCCCCGCCGCTTCGCCGACGAGCTCCGCTGGAACCAGGCCTACTACCGCCTAGCCCGCGGTTTCTGACCCCCACCCCACCCTCCCGCCCCCCTCCCCACCCCGACCCACGTTGATCTAGGGCATATCGTCGTCCATAAAGATCCAATGACGACGATATGCCCTAGATCAACGTGGGTCGGGTGGCCTGGTGTAGGGGTGATGGCAGGCTCGGCTGCCGGTCGCGGCCGGCACCAACGAACTTGTTCCGACGTCCACGCCATCCGTCGACCGCCCTTGGCCTGACGGCGTGCGGAGACGGCGCTGGCGTAGACTGTTCGCGATCTAGCGCCCCCATCTGGTCGGCACGGGGCGGTGTGGGCGCCGCGCGAGGGGTTGTCTTGTAGGCCGTGCCAGTCAGCGTCGACGGGTAGCGGCGACCGACGGGCATCCGGGGAGTGTGAGATGGCGGTACGTGATCCTGCGATGACGGACGTGGCCCGCCTCGCTGGTGTCTCACACCAGACGGTTTCGCGAGTGCTCAACGGTCATCCCAACGTGCGTGAGCAGACGCGGTTGCGGGTCCGGGCGGCCATCGCCGAGCTGGGCTACCGGCCGAACCGGGCGGCCCGCGCGTTGGTCACCGGCAGGTCGCAGGTGATCGGCGTGATCGCGCAGAACACCACCCTCTACGGTCCGGCGTCGCTGCTGGCCGCGCTGGAGCAGGCCGCCGCCGAGTCGGGTTTCGCGGTCAGCGTGGGCAGTGTGCGCGATCTCGATCACCGGTCGATCTCCGCCTCGGTCGAGCGGCACCTCGCGCACCGGGTGGCCGGCATCGTCGTGATCGCTCCGGTGGAGTCGGCCGGTGAGGCGTTGGAGCGGCTACCGAAGGACGTCCCGCTGGTGACCGTCGACGGGGATCCCCGGCGGCCGATGCCGCTGGTGACCGTCGACCAGACCGCTGGCGCCCGGGCCGCCACCCGGCACCTGTTGGACGCCGGCCACCGCACCGTCTGGCACGTGTCCGGTCCGTCCGACTGGTTCGACAGCGCCGGTCGCATCGAGGGCTGGCGGGCGGCGCTGCTCGCGGCCGGAGCGGAGATCCCGCCGCTGGTGCCGGCGGACTGGTCCGCGGCGGCAGGTTACCGATGTGGTCAGATGCTGGCCCGGATGCCCGACGTCACCGCGGTCTTCACCGCCAACGACCACCTGGCCCTCGGGGTGCTGCGGGCGCTGCACGAGCACGGCCGCCGGGTGCCCGACGACATCAGCGTGGTCGGCTTCGACGACGTCCCCGAGGCCGCCTATTTCATTCCGCCGCTGACCACCGTGCGACCGGACTTCGGCGCGGTGGCCCGGGCAAGCCTGGAGATGCTGCTGGCCCAGATCGGCTCTGCCAGCGGCGGCGCGTTGCGCGCGACCATCGCGCCGTCCCTGGTTACCCGCCAGAGCGTCGGCCCGCCGCCGCGTCGCTGACCCCACCGTCGCTGACCTGACTGTCGCTGACCCCACCGTCGCTGACCTGACTGTCGGTCGTGGCGTTCGATGCGGGACGGAACGTCGGCACTTGACTCTCGACCCGGTCGAGGCCGCAACGTCCTCCGGACGCGACACCGGCCGGCGCCCCCGCCGGCCCGCGGTGGACGGGGAGAGCCATGGTGGTGGTGGCCGGTGGCCCGACGGCGGTGCCGGGCAGATACTGGGCCTGGCTCGGCGGCACAGCGTCGAGCCTGGTCGGAGTGCAGGCCATGGCCTTCGCGATGGGCTGGGTCGCGGCGGGCCGGGGCGGCAGCTTCGCCGCACTCGTGCTGACCGCGATAACACTGCCCCGGGTGCTCCTGCTCCTGGTGGGCGGGGCGGTTGCCGACCGGGTCGGCGCCTGGCCGGTAATGGTCGGCTCGGACGCCGCGATGATCCTGGTGATGGTGGCGCTGGCCGGTGCCGTCTGGTCGTCGAGCGACCCGCGGCTGCCCCTGCTGCTCACCGCCATGGCCATCGGGATCGTCGATGCCTTCTACCTGCCGAGTACGGGCTCGGTGCCCCGGCTCCTGGTGTCGCCCGTCGCCCTCGCCCGCGCGATGTCGGCCCGTCACCTGGCCGGGCAACTGGCCCTGTTCGCCGGCCCGCCGGTGGGCAGCCTGATCCTGGTCGCCGCCGGGCTCGCCGGGGTGGCCGTGGCCAACGCCGCGACCTTCCTGGTGATGCTGTGCGTCCTGCTGGCCCTGCGCCCGCGCGGGGGCGGCGCCGAACCGGCGGCGGATCGGCCGGCGGATCACCGGGCGGAGTCGAACGGAGCGGTCTGGCGGGCGGCGCTGGACGGACTGCGCCTTGCCTGGCGGCACCGCACGCTGCGGCCGGCGCTGGTCGTCACCGGGGTCGCGGCGGGCTTCCTGTTGCCGGTCTCCTCGCTGCTCGTACCACTGCTGGGCCGGGATCGTGCGTGGTCGTCGCAGGGCGCCGGCTCCGTCGTCGCGGCGGTGGCGTTGGGCACCGCCACCGTCGCGGTGACCGTGCTGGTGCGCGGCGCGTCGTCCCACCCTGGTCGGGCGGCGCCCGCCGGTCTGCTGGTCGCCGCCGCGGGCGTGGCCCTGCTGGTTGCGTCCGGCTCGACGGCGCTGGTCGTCGGCGGCTGGCCGCTGGCGGCGGTCGGTGCCGGGGTGGTCGTCGGTGCTGGCTCCGGACTCTTCGCCACCCACGTCGGTCCGCTGATCCTGGCCGCCGCGCCGGTCACGCACCTGGCCCGGGTGCAGTCCGTGCTCGTCCTCGTGCAGAGTCTGGCGCTGCTGCTGACGGTCAACGCGCTCGGCTGGCTCGCCGGGATCGTCGGTGCCGCGGCGGTCCTCGGCGGATGCGCCGGGGCGCTGGCGGTGACCGGAACGGCGGCCCTGGTGCGCCGGCCGACTACCGGAACCCAGACTGACTGACTAAAGTCAGCAATCATGGATCGTGGACTGGTCGAGACGGTACGGCGCTTCAATCGCACCATGACCCAGCGGGTCGGCGCGTTGGACGACAGCTACCTCGCCCGTGACCGGCCGTTGGCGCAGTCGCGCCTGCTGTGGGAGATCGGCCCGACGGGTGCCGAGGTCGCGGCGCTGCGCACCCGGCTGGATCTCGACGCGGGCTACCTCAGCCGACTGCTGCGGGCGCTGGAGGGCGCGGGCCTCGTCGTGGTGGGGCCCGCAGCGCTGGACGGGCGGGTGCGGAGCGTGCGCCTCACCGACGTCGGCCGCGCCGAGTGGAACCTGCTGGACGGCAGGTCCGACGAGCTGGCCTGGTCGGTCCTCGCGCCGCTCACCGACGGCCAACGCGCCCGGCTCACCTGTGCCATGGCCGAGGTCGAGCGCCTGTTGATGGCGTCGCTGGTCGTCATCGGCCCCTGCCATCCCGGTGAGCCGCGCGCCCGCGCCTGCCTGCGGGCGTACGCGCGGGAGCTCACTGAGCGCTTCGACGTTGGCTTCGAGTTGGGTCTGGGTGGCGCCGACGAGCAGGAGTTCGTGCCTCCGGCCGGCCTCTTTCTGGTCGCCACCATCTCGACCGAGACGGTGGGCTGCGGTGGGCTGCGGTTGCCCCCGGGCGAGCCAGCCGAGATCAAGCGTCTCTGGGTGTCGGCCTCGGTGCGCGGCCTCGGTGTCGGGCGTCGCCTGTTGGGCGAGTTGGAGCGGTATGCCGCGGTGTCCGGTGCCGCCAGCGTGCGCCTCGACACCAATCGCACCCTGACCGAGGCGATGCGGCTCTACCGCGCCGAGGGCTACCAGGAGATCCCGCGCTACAACGACAATCCGTACGCCCATCACTGGTTCGCGAAGCCGCTGCCCTGAGCGGCGTCGCCGGCGCGTACCCGCCGAAGCCCGGCGGTGGTTGCGTCACCGGCACCGAGGTGTGGACCGTCGTCGAGCAGCCACCCTGGTGCGGCTGTGGCCTGACGCCGCAGGAAGGTGGTGGCACGCACGCGGCACTGCTCGCCAGCCATCCGGCGCCGGGACGGCGGCACCAGGTCATCTCGGGAATGCCCCACCAGGACGCCTCGGTCGTGGTGGCCCCGGACGAAGCGGCCACTCTCGATGCCGGGCTGCGGTCATTCGTCGAGGCCCTGCGCAAGCAGCTCGCGCAGGCGTACGACCTGTGACCGTAGCCGTCTGAGGCTCGCCCGGCGCGGGCCGTGCGGAGGATTGCCTGTCGCCGGACGGCGCTTGCCGGCAAGAAATCAATGATGGTCCAATACGTGGGTGCCCTACCGGAGCACGGAGCGGGTGAAGGTGCGGCTGACCGCCTCACGGGAACGCATCGTGGTGGCAGCGATCGGCATCCTGGCCGAACACGGCTACGCCGGCTGCTCGGTCGCCGCCGTCGCGGCACGTGCCGGGGTGGCCACCGGCAGCGTGTGCCGCCACTTTCCCGCCAAGTCCGACCTGTTCGCCGAGGTGTTCCGCACCGCCAGCCAGCGTGAGGTGGACGCGGTCGCCCGGGCCGCCGCCCGGGAGGGCACCGCCGCCGCGCTGCTCGCCGGCTACATCGCCGACGGCGTGGCCAGCGGTGAACTGCCGCCGCAGGATCCCGAGCTGACCTGCACCGCCGTGGTCGGTGCCATGGCCGAGGCGCTGGTGGGCCCACTGGCCGCCGGCGTCGCCGGCCCGGACACCATCGGCGGTCTGACCACCTTCCTCCACCGCGCGCTGGGAGTCTCTCCGTGACCACGCACCAGGTGCTCAACCAGGTTCCACCGCTGGTCGGCCACGACACTGCGGACGACGCAGCCCTGCTCGACGGGCTGGCCCGCGAGGGGGCCGGCTGGGCCATGGTGGAGCTGCACGAGATCGGCCGGCTGGCCGGCACCGAACAGGCCGCGCAGCACGGCCGGCTGGCCAACGAGCACCCGCCCGTGCTGCGTACCCACGACCGCAACGGCCACCGGGTGGACGAGGTGGAGTTCCACCCCTCCTGGCACGAGTTGATGTGTACCGCCGTGGGTCATGGCCTGCACGCCGCGCCCTGGGCCGACGATCGGGTCGGCGCACACGTCGCCCGGGCCGCCAAGTTCTACACCTGGCGGCCCGACGCCGGGCACGGCTGCCCGATCTCGATGACGTACGCGGCGGTACCGGCGCTGCGGCACGCTCCCGAGTTGGCCGAACGCTACGAACCGCTGCTCACCGCCCGGACGTACGACTTCGGGTTGCGGGTGCCGCTGACCAAGCGAGGGCTGCTGGCGGGCATGTCGATGACGGAGAAGCAGGGCGGCTCGGACGTGCGGGCCAACACCACGGTCGCGCGTGCCCAGCCCGACGGCAGCTACCGGCTCCTCGGGCACAAGTGGTTCACCTCCGCGCCGATGTGCGACGTCTTCCTGACCCTCGCCCAGTCGTCGGGCGGGCTCACCTGCTTCCTGGTCCCTCGGGTGCTGCCCGACGGCACCGGCAACCCGATGCGGCTGATGCGACTGAAGGACAAGCTCGGCAACCGCTCCAACGCCTCCGCGGAGGTCGAGTACGACGACGCGGTCGCCTGGCGGGTCGGCGGCGAGGGTCGGGGCGTCCGCACCATCATCGACATGGTGAACCTGACCCGGCTGGACTGCGTGATCGGTGCGGCGGCCGGCATGCGTCAGGGCGCGATCACCGCCGCCCACCACGCCGTCCACCGCCGGGCCTTCGGCCGGCACCTGGCCGACCAGCCGTTGATGCGCAACGTGTTGGCCGATCTGACGGTGGAGTCCGAGGCCGCGACCGTACTGATGATGCGCCTGGCCGGGGCGACGGACCGGTCCGCCCGGGGCCACGCGGCGGAGACCGCGTTCAAGCGGATCGCCCTCGCCGTCGGCAAGTACTGGGTCTGCAAGCGTTGGCCGGGCCACGCCGCCGAGGCCCTGGAGTGTCTGGGCGGCAACGGTTACGTCGAGGAGTCCGGCATGCCACGACTGTTCCGTGAGTCGCCGCTGAACTCCATCTGGGAGGGCTCCGGCAACGTGGCGGCGCTGGATGTGCTGCGCGCGCTGGCCGGTCAGCCCGAGGCTCTGGCGGCGTTCCACGCCGAGGTCGACGCCGCCGCGGGCGCGGATGCCCGGCTCGACGCCGCTGTCCGCCAGGTCCGGGCAACGCTGGCCGAACCCGGCGATCTGGAGGTGCGGGCCCGGCGGGTGGTCGAGCAGTTGGCTCTGGTGCTACAGGGCGCGCTGCTGGTCCGCCACGGCCATCCGGCCGTCGCCGACGCCTTCTGCGCGTCCCGGCTGGCCGGCGACCGGGGGCACGCCTACGGGACGCTGCCGGCCGGGGTCGACTTTGCCGCGATCGTCGACCGGGCGACCCCGAAGGTGGGCTGACGGTCCGGCGCCGTCGGGGCTGCGGCGGCGCCGGACCGGGGCTCAGCAGTGGAGGTTGGCTCCGGCGGGCACCCCGAGGATGCCCACGAACTGCTGGTACCGGGTGACCCGACTCTGCACCTGTGCGGGGTTGCCGCCGTTGCATTCGATCGAGCCGTTGATGCTGCGGATGTCTGACCGAATCCGGCGCTGGTGACCATCGCGTTGTGCGCGGTCATCGTGCCGGGGCCGTTCTGCGTCGTCCAGTACCAGATCGCCGTCTTCCAGGCCACGGCGGCGTCGCTCTGCACCAACCAGGGGTTGGTCAGCAGTGGCAGCCCGAGGGCGTTGCCGGCCGCGTGGTAGTTGAAGTTCCAGCTCAGTTGCATCGGCCCGCGCCCGTAGTAGGCGGCCTGGCCGGCCGGGCAGCCGTACGGCTGGCCGTTGTCGCAGTAGTGGGGGTGGTTCGCCGTGTTCTGCTCCACGATGTGCACCAGGCCGCCGGTCTCGTGATAGACGTTGGCCAGGAAGGCGGCGGCCTCCTGCCGCTGCACGGTGGTGCTGCCGGTACGGGCGAACGCAGGGTAGGCGCCGAGCGCCGAGACCAGCCCGGAGTAGGTGTAGAAGTAGTTTCGGCTCGGGAACATCTGGTGGAACTGGGTCTCGCTGACCACGAAGGTGCCCGGGTTGGCTGGTGGCGGGCTGCTGGAGGGCGGCGTGCCCGAGCAGGTGTGCGGGTCCCAATACCAGGTGCTGATGATCGGGTCGTAGCCGGGATTGTCGTGCTCGGCGATGTAGTACTGGCCATTGGTGTACCGCACGATGCTGCCGGCCGGGTACCACGTGCCGGCGCTCCAGTTGGGATGGTCGCAGGAGCCGCCCGGGGGCGTGCTTGCGCCGCAAGCGCCGAGGTTCTGCCAGACCCCGGTACCGCCGGGCGGGGCCTCGCTCTGGGTCCACCACTGCGCCTGATAGTTGCGGCCGTTGTGGGAGACCTGCATGCCTGCGGTGTAGACCGCCGCGGACTGCCACGGCGTGGCGCAGGTGGCGGCGGAGGCGGCGGTCGACGGGATGACCGCCAGCAGCGCGCCGGCGAGCGTCAGGGCCGCGAGCGCGGCCAGGGCGCGCAGTCTCGACAAGTGATCACTCCTTCCCGGGGAGCGGATGTCGACGGCCGGTTCGCACATCGATGGCGGCGATACTAACACCTACTGTTCACAAACCTTACTAACGATCGGCACAATGGTGAACGGACCGTTGAGGCGGCGCCGGATCCTGTGGGACTCTGATGCGTCGATGGTGTCAATTGTCGATGCGTTGTCGCGCGTGAGTAGCCGTCGCCCGATGGGCAACCGGGACCGTCACGGTTCCGGGGGACGACGGTGGGTGACCGGAGCTGTCTCCTGTGTCCGCCGGTCCCCGAGCCCGTTCGACCAGGCTCGGGGACCGGCGGATCTCACCGTGACCAACGAAGGACGACCATGACAATCTCGAACAGGTGCGGTGTTCGACGCCTCACTCCGCTGTCGCGGCTCTCCCGGCCCGGTCGGGCGGCGCTTGCCGCCGGCCTGCTGCTCGCCACGGCGACGCTGCTCGGAATCGACCAACCAGGTGCCGGCGCGGCGACCGCGCCGGTAGCCGTGACGGTAAACACCCGGGCCGGGCTGGACACTGTGCCGGACACCGCGCTCGGCGTCAACCACGCCATCTGGGACTCGCAGTTGGGCACCGTCGAGACGTCGGACCTGCTTCGTGCGGCGGGCGTCCAGATGATGCGGTATCCGGGCGGCTCCTACGCCGACATCTACCACTGGCGCGACCACACCGCGCCCGGCGGCTACGTAGCCCCGGACACCGACTTCGACACCTTCATGGCCGGCGTACGCCGGGCCGGCGCCCAGCCGATGATCATCGCGAACTACGGCACCGGCACCCCGGAGGAGGCGGCCGAGTGGGTGCGGTACGCCAACGTGACCAAGGGCTACGGTGCACGGTACTGGACCGTCGGCAACGAGAACTACGGCAACGGCCACTACGGATCGGCCTGGGAGGCCGACCACCACCCCGACAAGAGCGCCACCCACTACGCGAACCTGGTGGCCGAGTACGCCGACGCGATGAAGGCGGTCGACCCCACCATCAAGGTCGGCGCGGTACTGACCATGCCGGCGAACTGGCCCGACGGCCTGACCGCCGGTGACGATCCCGGCCCCTGGAACCAGACTGTGCTCGAGATCGCCGGCCCGAAGATCGACTTCGTCGACGTGCACTGGTACCCGGGCGGCAGTGCGGCCGAGGCGCTGCCCCGGACCAGCCACATCACCGACGCGGTCCACCTGCTGCGGCAGCAGATCGCCCGGTACGCCGGGCCGGGCGCCGCGCGGATCGGTCACCGCGCACGCCGTCCGCCGGGGCAGCGGTGAGGTCGCGGTGCTGCTGGTGAACAAGGACCCCGACAACGCGCACCGGGTCACCATCGACTACGCCGGCTTCGCCCCGTCGGGAGGTGCACCGACGGTGCACACCCACACCAACGGCGCCACCGCCATCACCACCGCCCGCAGCGGCAACGCGACCAGCCGGACCCTGCCGCCGTACTCGCTGACCACGCTGGTGGTGTCCCCGGCCGAGTCCGCCGCCAACCAACCCGGCGCACCCGGCCGACCGGCCGCCAGCGACGTCACCGACCGGGCCGCGACGATCTCCTGGCCGCCGGCCACCCAGGGCGTCAGCCCGATCGCCAAGTACGAGGTGCACCGGCAGTACGGCACGGTCAGCGAGCAGCTCGGCGAGACCGCGGGCACCTCGTTCACCGTCGGCAACCTCAACCCCGGAAACAGGTACACGGTCAACGTGCTGGCCCGGGACACCGCAGGGCGGGTCTCCTGGGCCTCCCCGCCGCTCACCTTCACCACCGGCAGCCCGGCCACCAGCACCTGCGCCGTCCGTTTCATTAGCACCACCGACTGGGGCAACGGCTACGTGGCCGGCGTCGACATCGTCAACAACGCGGCCAGCCCGGTCGACGGCTGGACGCTGACCTGGACCTGGCCGACGGGCTGGCAGCAGGTGAGCAGCGGATGGGGCGCGAACTGGGAGCAGGTCGGCACCGCCGTGCGGGTCACTGCCGCCGAGGGCAACCCCCGGATCCCGGCCGGCGGGAGCACGAGCGCGGGTTTCGTCGGAGCGTACAGCGGACCGAACGTGCCGCCGACCGCGTTCCGGCTCAACGGCACGCTCTGCGCCACGCTGTGAGGTAGGCCCGGTACCGCCGTGGAGCCGAACCGCTCCACGGCGGTACCGGTGACTGGTGATTTCGCCGATGCGCCGCCGATGGAGCGGCACAACAGCACACCGGCCGGCACCGGGCCGCGCTGGGCAGGCTGGTCGACCTGCCCGCGCCGGGCATCGAGGGCCTTGACGAAACAACTCAGAAACGTACGCTCCCAGTGTAATAACCTGGATTGCTGGTGAGGGAGAGGCGATGGAGGACGGTCTCGCACTGCACCACATCGGTGTCCGCTTCGGCGGCCTCACCGCCCTCGAAGACGTCTCGCTGCGGGTCCGCCCGGGCGAGGTGGTGGGCGTGATCGGCCCCAACGGGGCCGGCAAGACCACCCTGTTCAACGTCGTCTGCGGCTTCGTCACCCCGCTGGCCGGCACACTGAGCCTCGACGGCCGGCCGCTGCGCCCCCGACCGCACCGGCTCACCCGGCTGGGCGTCGCCCGGACGCTGCAGGGCACCGGCCTGTTCGCCGGGCTCACCGTGCTGGAGAACGTGATGGCCGGCGCCTCACACACCGCACGTGCCGGACTGCTGCCGGCCCTGCTCGGCCTGCCCCGCAGCGACCGCGACGAGCGCCGGTTGCGTGAGCACGCGCTGACCGTCCTGGACGAGCTGGGCATCGCGGCGCACGCCGGTGCCGCGCCCGACACACTGCCGTTCGCGGTACGCCAGCGGGTCGGCCTGGCCCGGGCGCTGGCCGCCCGTCCACGGCTGCTGCTGCTCGACGAGCCGGCCGGCGGCCTCGGTGGCGAGGACGTCGACGCGCTGGCCGATCTGATCCGGGGCCTGCCGCACCGTGCGGCCGACCCCTGCGCCGTACTGCTGGTCGAACACCACATGGACCTGGTCATGGCGGTCTGCGACCGGATCGTGGTCCTCGACTTCGGGCGCGTCGTCGCTGCCGGGCCGCCCGGGGCGGTCCGTGAGAACCCGGCCGTGGTGGAGGCATACCTCGGCGCGAGCATCGAAGTGGAGCGCGGTCATGAGCGATGACCTGCTGCGCGCCGACGCGCTCGCCGCCGGCTACGGACCGGTGCCGGTGCTGCACGGCGTGGACCTGAGCGTCCCTCCCGGCACCATCACCGCCGTCATCGGCGCCAACGGCGCCGGCAAGACCACCCTGCTGCGCACCCTCTGCGGCATGCTGCGCCCGAGCGCCGGCCGGATCCTGCTCGACGGGGAGGACCTGCGCGGCACCCCCGTCGAGCAGCTCGTCCGGCGCGGCGTGGCACACGTCCCGGAGGGACGCGGCGTCATCGGCGAACTCACCGTCGAGGAGAACCTGCGCCTCGGCGCGCTGTGGCGGCGGGACCGGGCCGACGCCGCACGAGCGCTCGGCGAGACGTACCAGCTGTTCGAGCCGCTGGCCCGGCGTCGGCGTCACCTCGGCCACCAGCTCTCCGGTGGCGAGCGGCAGATGCTGGCCCTCGGCCGGGCACTGGTCGGCCGGCCGCGCCTGCTGCTGCTCGACGAGCCGTCGCTCGGTCTGGCACCCAAGGTGGTCGCCCAGACCATGGCTCTGCTCCGGCAACTGCGCGACGACACCGGGCTGACCGTGCTGCTCGTCGAGCAGAACGTGCGTAGCGCGTTCGCCGTCGCCGACCAGGGCATCGTGATGTCGCTCGGCCGGGTGGTGCTCGCCGCGCCGACCGCCCGGCTGCGCGAGGACACCGACCTACGCCACGCCTACCTCGGATTCTGACGGGAAGGAGGACCATTGGACCGCTTTCTCTTCCTCACCCTCGACGGCCTGTCGAGAGGCGCGGTCCTGGCCGCGTTCGCGCTCGCGCTGGTGCTCATCTGGCGCGCCGGTCGGATCGTCAACTTCGCGCAGGGGGCGATGGCGGTCGCCGCCGCGTACGTCGCGTACAGCGTCACCGCCGCGACCGGCTCGTACTGGCTGGGCTTCGTCGCGGCGCTGCTCGCCGGCCTGCTGCTCGGCGTGGTGGTCGACGTCGCGGTGATGCGGCTGGTGGACCACCGGTCACCGCTCAACCCGGTGATCGTCGCGCTCGGGCTGGTGCTGCTGATCCAGGCCGTCCTGGGCATGGTCTACGGCAACGAGTACCTGCCCGCGCGGACCCCGTTCAGCCGCACCGCGTTGACGGTCGGCGGCACCGCCGTGCTGTCCCCGTACGACCTGTTCGTCTTCGGCACCGTCGGCGTGGTCGGCGCGGCACTGGTCTGGATCTTCACCCGGACCGCGATCGGGCTGCGGATGCGCGCGGCGGCGTTCGCGCCCGAGGTATCCCGCCTGCTCGGGGTCAACGTGGGTGGCATGCTCACCCTCGGCTGGGCGCTCGCCTCCAGCGTCGGTGCCCTGGCCGGGATGCTGGTCATCCCCACCGAACTGGGACTGCACCCGCACGCGATGGATCTGGTCTTCGTCTCCGCGTTCACCGCCGCGGTGGTCGGCGGGCTGGACAGCCCGCCCGGCGCCGTCGTCGGCGGGCTCGGCGTCGGCCTGCTGCTCTCCTACGTCAGCGGCTACGCCGGCGGAGACCTGATCCCCCTCGCGGTGCTCGCGCTGCTGCTGGCGGTGCTGCTGCTGCGTCCCGGTGGGCTGTTCGCCCCGGTCACCGCGAGGCGGGTGTGAGCGCCACCCCGGCGTTCGCGCCGCCCGCCCGCGCCGCCGCCGCTGATCCGGCCCGCCCCCGTCGGACCGTGCCGACCCTGCTGCGCCACCTCGCGCTCGCCGCCGGCGCCGCGCTGGCGCTGCTGGTGGTCAGCTACCAGCTTGACTCGTTCCGCAACTTCCAACTGGCCACCGTGGCCGCCTACCTTTGCGCGACCGCCGGGCTGACCGTCCTCACCGGGCTCTGCGGTCAGCTCTCGCTGGGACACGGCGCGCTGATGGCCACCGGCGCGTACACCCTCGCGCTGGTGCAGAACGCCTTTGCCGAGCGGGACGTCACCGCCGGCTGGTCGCTGATCCTGTCGCTGGCCGTGGCGGTGCTGGCCACCGTCGTCGTCGGCGCGGTCGTCGGGGTGGCCGCCGCCCGGTTGCGCGGCCCGTACCTGGCCGGGCTCACCCTGGCGGTGGCGGTGGTGGTGCCGGCGCTGACCGTCACCTTCGACGGAGTCTTCAACGGCGAGCAGGGCCTCTCGGTACCGATGGCACCCGCTCCTGAGGCGTTGGGCCCCTACTTCCCGTACGAGCGGTGGCAGCTCTGGACAGCCGCCGGGGCGACGCTGCTCTGCCTGGTGCTGTTGGCCAACCTGGTTCGCAGCCGGTACGGCCGGGCCTTCCGTGCGGTACGCGACGATGAGGTCGCCGCCCGGCTGGCCGGGATCCACGTCGCCCGCACCCAGGTCATCGCGTTCGTGGTCAGCGCGGCCAGCGCCGGCCTGGGCGGCGCGCTGCTGGCGGTGCTCGCGCAGAGCGTCTCGCCCGGCGCGTTCGGCCTGACGCTGTCGCTGTTCCTGCTGATGGCGGTGGTCATCGGCGGCCTCGGTCGGCTCGCCGGCGCGGTGTGGGGCGCCTTCCTGCTGGTCGCGTTGCCCGACCTGACGCACTCCCTGACCGAGCTGTTCACCCTCTCGCCAGCGGCGGCACAACGACTGGAGGGCAACCTGCCACTGGCGATCTTCGGTGTCACGTTGATCGTCGTCATGATCGCCGCGCCCGGTGGCGTGCAGGGTCTGCTGTCCCGCCTGACCGGGACGCTGCGGGTCCGGTGGCGCCGTCACCATCCGTAGTCCCTACCACCCCACCGTCCCCTCACCCAGTTCGCGCTACCGGACCGATGAAAGGTCGGTGTCCCATGCGATCCACGGCACGACGCGGTCTCGCCTTCGCCAGCGCCCTCTCTCTCCTACTCACCGCCACCGCCTGCGGCGCAGATGATAATTCCGGTCAGCCGGTGCCCGGTGTCACCGACACGGAGATCGTCGTCGGCACCCACATGCCGCTGACCGGTCCGGCCTCCGCCGGCTACTCTAAGATCGCCCCGGCGACGAAGGCGTACTTCGACTACGTCAACGCCAACGGCGGCGTGCACGGCCGCAAGATCACCTACAAGATCATGGATGACGGGTACAACCCCGCCACCACCCAGCAGGTCGTCCGCCAACTGGTCCTACAGGACAAGGTCTTCGCCATCCTCAACGGGCTCGGCACACCCACCCACACCGGCGTGCTGGACTTCCTGCACACCAACCGGGTGCCCGACCTCTTCGTCGCCTCCGGCAGCCGCAGCTGGGACCAGCCCGACCGCTATCCGGGCACCTTCGGCTTCAACCCCGACTACACCGTCGAGGGCAAGATTCTGGCCAACCACGTGAAGACCGAACTGCCCGGCAGGAAGGTCTGCTTCCTCGGGCAGGACGACGACTTCGGCCGGGACGCCCTGGCAGGTGTCGAGCAGGTGCTCGGCGCCGACGGCGTCGTGGCGCGCCAGACGTACGTCACCAGCAACACCAACGTGGCGCCGCAGATCGGCGCGTTCAAGTCGGCCGGCTGCGAAATCGTCATCCTCGCCACCGTGCCCGGCTTCACCGCACTTTCCGTCGGCACCGCCGCCCGGCTGGGCTTCAGCCCACAGTGGCTGGTGTCGAACGTGGGCGCCGACCACCCGACGCTGGCCCGGCAACTCGGCGACTCCGCCGGTCTGCTGGAGGGGCTCGTCGGCCTCAACTACCTGCCGATGCAGGGCGACTCCGCCGACCCGTGGATCCAGCTGTTCACCAAGGTGAACAACGAACACAACGGCGGCGTGGAGTTCGACGGCAACATCGTCTACGGCATGGCCGTGGGCTACCTGTTCGTGCAGGTGTTGCAGGCCGCCGGCCGGGACCTCACCCGCGAGTCGCTGGTGCAGGCCGTCGGCAGGGGCGGCTACCAGGGGCCGGGAGTAGCCCCGCTGCGCTTCTCCGGCACTGACCATTCCGGGTACGGCGGTGGCCGGCTGAGCAGGGTCAGCGGCGCAGAGCAGAGCTACTTCGGCCCGACGTACGAGACCGACGATTCCGACGGGCCGGTCAACGAGTACACCGCGCCGCCGGTGACGCCGCCGGGCAACGGCGTACCGACCGTCTGATCGTCGTGTTCGCGTGGCCCGCACCGCGTCCAGGTGCGGGCCACGCCGGCCCCGTCACGGAACCCGCCGTCCGCCCGGCCGTCGACCGGGCCCGGCGGCGCCAAACGCCGAGAGCTGCACCGGCGACGCGCCGAAGCCCCCGTGCCGGCGCGCTCTAGACTCGGCTCGCACGAATGGATAACCAACACGGAGAGGGCGGGCGCGGATGGGCAGGGCCGAGGCGCCGGGCCGGACCGAAGCACCGGGCCGGGGCGAGCCGGCGGGACGGGTCGACGGGCGGACCGCCCGGGCCGAACGCACCCGGGCGGCCATCGTCGAGGCGCACCTCGCGCTCATCGCCGAGGGTGACCTGCGCCCGACCGGTGAGCGCATCGCCGACCGGGCCGGCATCTCCCTGCGTACGCTCTGGACCAACTTCAAGGACATGGAGACCCTGTTCGAGGCGAGCGGTGCGGAGCTGCTCCGCCAGCAGGATGCCGCCTGGCGGCCGATCTCGCCCACGTTGCCGCTGGCCAAGCGGGTCGACGCGTACTGCCGGCAGCGGGCGAAGCTGCTGCAACTGATCGCGCCCTCGGCGCGCGCCGCGCAGATGCGCGAGCCGTCCTCCGCCCAACTGCGACGCAACCGGCTCAAGCACATCGCCCGGGTGCGTGCCGAGGTCGAGCAGCTCTTCGCCGGCGAGATCGATCGAGCCGACCCGGGCCGGCAGCAGGTTGTCGACGCGGTGGTGGTGGCGAGCACCTGGCCGGCCTGGTCGACCCTGCGTGACGGCCTCGGGCTGGGCGTCGACGCCGCCCGCGCGGTGATGGCCCGGACGATCGGCGCCCTGCTCGCGGACCCGACCGACCGCTGAACGCCTCTCGGTTCTTCTCAGGCGGTCTCCCATGGGCGAGACTCGATACATGGTTTATGCATGGAGAGTGCAGATAGCCGTGCTGCGCGGGCGGGAGCACGAGTGCCGCGAGATCCGGGAACTGCTCGATGGGCTGGCCGGGGGAGCGCTGCTGCTGCACGGCGAACCCGGCACGGGCCGCAGCGCCCTGCTGGCGTACGCCCAGCGCCAGGTTGGCGGGCGCACAATTGCTCTGAGTGAGAGCCTCTCCGACGCGTTCTTGGCCCGCGAGGGGCTTTCTGCCATCCTTGACCCGGTGACGGGGGTCGAGGAACCATTGCGTACGGATCCGGGGGCGGACTCCCGCCCCGAGCCGGGCGGGCTGGGTGGCAGGTTCTGGCGGCTCTGGTCGGCGTCGGCGGTGTCGAACCTCGCCGACGGGATCGTCAAGATCGCGCTGCCGCTGGTGGCCGTCGGGCTCACCACCTCCCCGGTGCTGGTCGCCGGGGTGGCGGCGGCGTTCAGCCTGCCGTGGCTGCTGTTCGCGCTGCCGGCCGGGGCGCTCGTCGACCGGCTCGACCGACGTCGCGTGATGCTCGCCGCGAACACCCTGCGGGTAGGGCTGTTCGGTGCGACGGCGGTGGCCGTGGCGCTCGACGCCGGCTCGATCTGGCTGCTCTACCTGGTGGCGTTCGGTGCCGGCGTCGCCGAGACCCTCTACGACACCTCGGCCCAGTCGATCCTGCCGCAGGTGGTGCCGCGCGAGATGCTGCCCCGCGCCAACGGGCAGCTGCACGCCGTCGAGTTGGCCGCGAACCAGTTCGTCGGCCCGCCGCTTGCCGGCTTCCTGGTGGCCGGGAGCGCGGCACTCGCACTGACCGGGCCGGCCGGGCTGTGGGCGCTCGCGGTCGCGGCGTTGCTCCTGGTCGGCGGCCGGTTCCGGATCGAGCGGGACGCACCGACAACGCTGCGCGCCGACATAACCGAAGGGCTGCGCTTCCTGCGGCGCCACCGGCTGCTGCGCACGCTGGCGACGATGGTGGGCGGCAGCAACCTCATCACCAGCGCGATCTTCGCGGTGCTGGTGCTCTACGCGGTTGGTCCGGACTCGGCGATCGGGCTCACCGGGCCCGGGTACGGCCTCCTGCTGACCACAGTCGCCGCCGGCATCGTGCTCGGCTCGCTCGTCGCCGGGCGGATCGAGAAGCTGCTCGGCCGGGCCCGCGCGCTCGGCGTGTCCGTGGTCGCCATGGCGGCGGTCGTCGGCGTACCGGCGCTGAGCACCAACCCGTTCGTGATCGGCGCGGTCTTCTTCGGCGGCGGGATCCTGCTCGCCGCCTGGAACGTGATCACGATATCCCTGCGCCAGCGGATCACCCCGGACCGCCTGCTCGGCCGGGTCAACAGCAGCTACCGCCTGCTGGCCTGGGGGAGCATGCCGGTGGGCGCGCTCGCCGGCGGTCTGCTGGCCGAGTTGTTCGGCCTCCGCGCGGTCTTCGCGATCATGGGTCTGTTGGCGTTCACCCTGCTGTTCGGCATGCTCCAGGTCACCGACGCCAACATCGACGCCGCCGAACGCGGCGCCGCCAACTGACCGCGCCGCTTCATCGGTTCAACCAGGCAACCGGCGGAAGTGCAGCGGCGGTGCGGGCACCCGTGAGCGATCTCCACCTGCTCAGTCGAACAGGATAACCGTGCGGGCCCCCTCGCCTCGGGCCATCCGGTCCAGGGCCGCCGGTGCCTCGTCCAGGGTGGCCCGGTCGGTGACCAGGAAGCCGAGGTCGAGTGTGCCGTCCAGCACCGCGCGGGCCAGCTCCGGCACGTCCCGGTCCGGGTCGGATGAGCCGTAGACCGAGGAGCGCAGCGTGCGTGCGGAGTGGAAGATGTCCAGGGCGCTCAGGCCGACGATGTCGTCCCGGCCGCCCATGCCGACCACGATGACCTGCCCGCCGCGCCGAGCGGTCCGCCAGGCGGTGCGGATGGTGGCGGCCCGACCGACGCACTCGATCGCGTGGTCGACGCCGCGTTTGCCGGTGAGGGCGCGTACCGACCGGTTGAGGGTCTCGTCGGCGAGCAGGAAGTCGGTGGCGCCCGCGGCGGCGGCCAGGTCGGCCTTGGCGGGTGAGACGTCGACGGCGATGACGGTGCTGGCACCGGCGGCGCGGGCGGCGGCCACCGCAGACAGGCCGACGCCGCCGATGCCGATGACGGCGACCGAGTCGCCGGGACGGACCCCGGCGGTACGGCGGATCGCGCCGACGCCGGTGAGCACGGCGCAGCCCAGCAGCGCCGCGTCGGAGAAGGACAGTTCGGCCGGTACGGCCACCACGGCTTCCTGCGGCACCGTCACCTGCTCGGCGAGGGCACCGAGGCCGAGGGTGACGTGCAGCGGCTCACCGTCCACGGTGTGCCCACGGGCGGCGGCGGGCGCGCCGCCGCCCACGCACAGCCAGGGTTCGCCGTGCGTGCAGTGCCAGCAGCTGCGGCAGGCGGGCGCCCAGTTCAGCACCACGTGGTCGCCAGCGGCTACCCGGTCGACGCCGTCGCCGACCTCGGTGACCACACCGGCGGCCTCGTGGCCGAGCAGCAGCGGGTACGGCGTGGTCAGGGTGCCGTCCACCATGGACAGGTCGGAGTGGCAGACGCCCGCGGCCCGGATGCGTACCCGGACCTGCCCGGTGCCGGTGGCGGGCAGGCCGATCCGCTCGACCCGGGGCGGCGTTCCGGCGGCCCGGGCGACCAGGCCCCTCACCGTTGAATCGCCTTCACTTCGCAGAACTCCTCCAGCCCGTGCAGGCCCAACTCGCGCCCGAGGCCGGACTGCTTGTAGCCGCCGAACGGGGCCATCGGGTTGAACTGTGCGCCGTTGATGTCGACGGCGCCGGTGCGCAGCCGCCGGGCGACCCGCAGCGCCCGTTCCTCGTCGCCGGAGAAGACCGCGCCGGCCAGACCGTAGCGGGAGTTGTTCGCCACCGCCACCGCATGGTCGTCGTCGTCCACCGGGATGACCGCGAGGACCGGCCCGAAGACCTCCTCCTGGGCCAGCGCGCTGTCCGGGTCGACGTCGGCGATCACCGTCGGGGCGACGAACCAGCCCTGCTGCGGTACCGGTGCGTCGGGCCCACCGGCGACCAGCCGGCCGCCGTCGGCCAGCCCTCGGGCGATGTGCTCGCGTACCCGGTCCCGCTGGGACGCGGAGACCAGTGGCCCGAGGCGGGTGCCGGGGTCGAGCGGATCGCCGAGCCGGTAACTTTCGGTGGCCTTGGCGACCAGGTCGAGGGCCTCGTCGTAGCGGGCGCGGTGCACCAGCATCCTGGTCCACGCGGTGCAGGTCTGCCCGGAGTTGAGGAAGGCGTTGCCGACGCCCACCTTGACCGCGGTGGGCAGGTCGGCGTCGTCGAGGATCACGTTGGCGGACTTGCCGCCCAGTTCGAGGGAGACCCGGGCGACGCGGTCGGCGGCCAGGTGCGCGATCCGTCGTCCGGTGGCGGTGGACCCGGTGAACGAGACCAGGTCCACGTCCCGGTGGCCGGCGATCGCCTCGCCGACCACCGGACCGGTGCCGGTGATCAGGTTGACCACACCCGGCGGTAGTTCGGCCTCGTGCACGGCGTCGAAGAGCAGGTACGCGGTCAGCGGGGTCAGCTCGCTGGGTTTCAGCACGACGGTGCAGCCGGCGGCGAGGGCGGCGGCGACCTTGGTCATCACCTGGTGCAGCGGGTAGTTCCACGGGGTGATCGCACCGATGACGCCGACGGGTTCGCGTACCACCAGGGAGTTGCCCACGGTCTGCGGCGCTGGCGGCCGGGCGGCCAGGTCGACGTAGCTGCGCAGCACGGCCAGCGGCAGGCCGGTCTGGATGCGGGTGGCGACCTTGAGCGGGGTGCCGAGCTCCAGCACGACGGTGCGGGCGATGTCGTAGGCGCGGGCGGTCAGCGCGGCGTGCAGCCGGTCGAGGTGGGCGGCCCGGTCGGCCGGGTCGGTCGCCGCCCAGCTCTCGAAGGCCGTGCGGGCGGCCACCACCGCGCGGTCGACGTCCTCGGCGGTGCCGGCGGGCACCGTCGCGACGATTTCCTCGGTCGTCGGGTTGTGCACCTGCAACGGCGATCCGCCGCCGGCGGCGACCCACCGTCCGTCGAGGTAGAAGTCGGTCCTTGCGAACTTCATACGCCCCTCACCTCGGAAAACTAGCGGTGCAAGTTGGCACTCTAGTACGCCTCACCTGTCTGTGGGAGGGGCGGCAGTGGGCCGATCGCGCGTTCGTACGTGCGGGACAACCCGTCGATCAGCGCCTCCAGGCCCAGCGTGAACGCGCCCTCGTCGACGCGCTGCTGGTGCTCGGCGAGGCGGTGGGCCTGGCTCAGGTGCGGGTACTGGTCGGCGTAGAGGCCCGGGTCCTCGACGAAGCCCCCGGCGAACGACCCCAGCGCCGAGCCCGTCACGAGGTAGCGCATGATCGCGCCGATGTGGGTCGCCCGCGCCGGTGGCCAGCCGGCCTGGACCAGGCCGCCGTAGACGGCGTCGGCCATGGCCAGCGCGGCGGGGCGCCGCCCGGGGCCCTGCGCGAGATGCGGCACGATGTTCGGGTGCGCCGCGAGGGCCGCCCGGTAGGAGTGCCCCCATCGTCGGAGCGCCTCGCGCCAGT
Source organism: Micromonospora sp. LOL_024 (assembly GCF_048060415.1). NCBI lineage: Bacteria > Bacillati > Actinomycetota > Actinomycetes > Micromonosporales > Micromonosporaceae > Micromonospora > Micromonospora sp. LOL_024. The sequence continues at coordinate 164,124 of NZ_JBHMIS010000004.1, read as the reverse complement.
CGACCTCTCCGAAGTAGGAGACGTCGACCTGGCTGGTGATGCTGTCGGCCACCGCGTCGAGGATGGCGTCCTTGGTGCCGAAGTGGTTGTACAGCGAAGGCCCGCGCACCCCGAGCGTGGCGGCGAGCCGGCGGGTGGAGAAACCCGCCAGCCCTTCGGTGTCGATCAACGCGGTGGCGGCCTCGACGATCCGCTGCCGGTTGAGCAGCGCCTGTCGCGGCCGGGGCATCGGCTTCCTCCTCTGGCTGACTCGCGGTCGGTGTCTCGGTGTTGGTGGCTCGCCCCGGAACTTTGCCACACCGGAGGTCTGGACAGCCTAAAACTTGCAGCGCTAGTTTAGCGGTCATGGACCTTCACTTCTCGGCCGAGCAGGCCGCGGTCCGTCGCCTCGCCGCCTACCTCGTCGACCGCGAGGTGACGCCGCACGCGGCCGACTGGGACCGGCGGCGACCACCTCGCGTAATGCCTGGTCTCGGAGGAACTCGGCCGGCGCGACCCCGGCGCACGCGGCGTCGTGTCGGTCTCGCTCGGCCTGGTCGCCAAGTCGATCGCCGCCCACGGCGTCCCCGAGCAGCGGAGACGATGGCTGCCCCGGCTCTGCGTGGGTGACGACGCGTCCCACGTCAGCGGCCAGACCCGCTACGTCAACGGTGGCGCGCGCTGAGCGCGCCCGCGGAAAGGAACTGGTGAGCACATGGACTTCGGGCTGTCCGACGAGGAGCGGGCCATCCGCGACACCGCCCGCGACTTCATCGCCAGGGAGGTCATGCCGCTGGAGCAGGAGCTGCTGCGGCGGGAACGGGCCCACCAGGTCGGCCTGGAACGCTCCGAGCTGCGCGAGTTGCAGCTCAAGGCTCGCACGTTCGGCTTCTGGGGGCTGGCCACGCCGCAGGAGTACGGCGGCATGGACCTGCCCGCCGTCGGCCAGTCGCTGATCTGGACGGAGATCGGTCGCACATACGTGCCGTTCCGGTTCGGCGGCGAGGCGGACAACATCCTCTTCCACGCCACCGAGGAGCAGCAACAGGAGTTTCTGCTGCCCACGATCGCCGGTGAGCGGATCTCCTGCTTCGCCATCACCGAGCCGGGCGCCGGCTCGGACGCGGCCAACATCCGCCTCAGCGCTCGCCGCGACGGCGACGACTGGATCCTCAACGGCGAGAAGACCTTCATCACCGGCGGCAACGAGGCGGACTTCGCCATCGTCATCGCGGTCACCGACCCGCAGCGGGGGGCCCGCGACGGCGGAGCAACCGCGTTCCTGGTGGACCGGTCGATGGGCTGGCGGTCGGAGTTCATCCCCACGATGGGCGAGGGCGGGCCGGCGTCGCTGGTCTTCGACGACGTACGTGTACCGCACCGCAACATCCTCGGCGAGATCGGCCAGGGCTTCACCCTCGGCATGCAGTGGATCGGCAAGGGTCGCTACACCATCCCGTCGCACGCCGTCGGCATCGCCGAACGCGCGCTGCGAATGGCGATCGAGCATGCCACCACCAGGGAGACCTTCGGCGCGAAGATCGGCACCAACCAGGCCATCCAGTGGATGATCGCCGACTCGGAGACCGAGCTGGAGGCGGCCCGCTGGCTGATTCTGCGGGCTGCCTGGACGGTGGATGTGGGCCTGGACCCGCGGCACGCGTCCTCGATGGCGAAGCTCCACGGCGCCGGCATGGTCAACCGGGTGGTGGACCGGGTGCTCCAGATTCACGGCGGCATGGGCTACACCCGTGAACTGCCGATCGAACGCTGGTACCGGCAGGTGCGCCTCTACCGGATATTCGAGGGCACCGACGAGATGCAACGGCTGATCATCGCGCGGGACCTGCTGCGCGGCTACACCAAGATCGGTGGGCACCTGGCGTGAGGACCTTCACCAGCATCGACGAACTGGCCGCCGCGGTCGGCGAGACCCTCGGCCCGGGAACGTGGTACCCGGTCGACCAGCGCCGGGTCGACCTGTTCGCCGACGCCACCGACGACCACCAGTGGATCCACCTCGACCCCGCGCGGGCGGCCGCCGGGCCGTACGGCTGCACCGTCGCCCACGGCTACCTCACGCTGTCGCTGCTGCCGGTCCTGCTCGGGCGGCTCTACCGGGTCGACGGGGTGCGGATGGGGGTCAACTACGGCCTCGACCGTGTCCGGTTCCCGGCCCCGGTGCGCGTCGGCTGCTCGGTGCGGGCGACCGCCACTGTCGGCCGGGTGGAGCCGATCGAGGGCGGCGCGCAGCTGCTGATTACGGTGACCGTGAACAGTGACACCGGCGACAAGCCGGTCTGCGTCGCCGAGACGATCAGCCGGTTGTACGCCGGCCCACCCCGATGACGGCGCTGGTGACACTGCGTGCCCTGAGGGCCGACGACGCCGACCGGGTGCTGGCGATCTACCAGGCCGGGCTGGACGGCGGGGACGCCAGCTTCGAGACCGTCGCGCCGTCGTGGGCGGACTTCGACGCCGGACGGCTGCCGGCGCACCGCATGGTGGCGGTGGACGGGAACGGGACACTGCTCGGCTGGATCGCCGTGTCGCCGACCTCGTCCCGGGCGGTCTACGCCGGGGTGGTGGAGCACTCCGTCTACGTCGACCCGGCCGCCCGAGGGCGTGGCGTGGCCCGGCTGCTGCTCGACGCGCTGATCTCCTCGACCGAGGCGGCGGGCGTCTGGAGCATCCAGTCCGGCGTCTTCGCCGAGAACGCCGCCAGCCTCGCCCTGCATCGGCGGGCCGGTTTCCGGGTGATCGGCACCCGGGAGCGGGTGGCCCGCCATCACGGCCGCTGGCGCGACGTCGTCCTGCTGGAGCGACGCAGCCCGTTGGTGATGTGACCGGGCGCGCCGCCTGTTGAATGGGGGCCCCTTCATGTACCTCGGGCGTTGAGAAGGGGCCCTCCTTCCTTAGGGGTACTGGGTCATGTAGACGGGCGTGCCTACCCGGTCCATGTCGGCCGCCCCACCGACGCCGTTGACCACGTGGTCGATGACTCCGGCGCTGAGATTCACCGTCATGATGTGGTGCAGCCGGACGCCGGGCCGCACCGGCACCTCGAAGCCGTTCTCGGTGCGGATCGACGGGTTGTTCTGGTTGAACACGTAGACGCCGCCGCCGTGCAGGGTGTGGTGGCGGACCCGGTCGTCGACCTTGTAACCGGCCCAGCCGTTGACCTTGCCGTCGCGCCAGTCGGCCTGCGTCGGCGGGTCGTAGGGCAACTCGTTCTGGTAGAGAATCGTGGTGCCGTGCTCGCCGTTCCACACCGTGTTGTGCCGCTGGAAGTGCTCGACGAACAGGCCGGTGGCGGTGACGTGGTCGCCGTTGATCACCACGCCGTAGCGGCCGGTGTTGGTCCGCCACCGATCGGTGTCGCCGTTGACACCTTCGGTGAAGCCCTCGACACCGTGGTCGCCCCGCCACACCCAGGTGTGGTCGATCAGGACGTGGTCGCTGTTGACCTCCAGCGCGGTGTGCGTCCTGCCGATGTGCGGCCCACCTACCCGGAAGTACACGTCGGAGAGCGTGATCGGGTTGTGTGGCGTGCTGTGGTTGCGGCCGTGCTTGCGGCCGACCCGCAGCAGCACCGGTGACTCCTTGGGGCCCGCGTCGACGGTGACCCCGGCGACCACGACGCCAGGCACCCCTGCGACGTCGAGCGGCACCGCGCCGTTGACCGCGGTGAGGGTGGCGTGCCCGATGCCGAGCACGACCGTGTCGGGCCGGCGGACCTCGATGCTGCGGGCCACGTCGTACATCCCCGGGGTGAGCAGCAGGTGCTTGCCACGCGCGAGTTCACGGTTGATGAGCCGCACCGGGTCCGACGGTGTGGCGACGAAGAAGTCGCCGATCGGGATGGTCCGGCCGGGCGTCGTCCGCGTACCCCAGGTGATGCCGCGGGTGTCGCGGCGCGCGACGGGCACGCGAACCTGGTACTTACCTCTGCCGTCGACGAACAGGTAGGGCTTCTCCCGGCTCAGCGTGGTGGTGTCGAGCGTGGTGTACGGCGGGTCGGGGAAGCCGGCGTCGTCGGGTGCGCCGACCACCCCGGCGAACACCTGGTTCCACACGGCGTTGGACCAGCTCTCGACCTCACTGTTGCGGGTCAGCCACTGTTGCTGGGAGCCGTTGGTGGTGGCCGGCAACCGGGAGTCGGCGATGAAGCCGCCGCTGGCGTACTGCGGCCCGTTGGTGCAGTAGTCCATCAGCGACAACCCACCGCCGCTGATGTCCAGTCGACGCATCGACACCGCCTGGGACACCGCCCAGAAGTTGGCCGAGGCGCGGCAGTCGTCCTGACCGGCGGCGTTGATCGACAGCGACAGGTTGCTCAGCGTGCGCCAGAAGTTGACGAGCGCGATGCAGTTGCCGGCGCCGCCCTCGGTGAGGCAGCGGTTGTACGTCTCGATCTTGCCGTTGATGACCACGTCGGTGGGGGAGGCGCCGAGGCCGGAGATCTCGGTGTAGTAGCCGACCTTGATCTGCAGGGGCTGCTCGGCGGTGCCGTAGCGACCCGGCCGGAACAGGTAGGCGTGCCGGGTGCTACCCATCTCGTCGTCGACCTGCGCGGCGTGCGCCGTGTCGAGGGTCGCCTGGATCTGGCTGACCGGCATGCTCGGGTCGAAGATCGTGACGTGGGGCCCGAGGTCGGCGGGGGCGGGTCGGGGTGGGCCTGCGCTGGCCGGGGTGTTCGTGGCCACGGTGGTGGTGGTCAGCACGAGGCCGAGGGCCAGTGCGCGTCCGAGTCGCCGTCGCGGTTGTGCTGGGGTCGGCATGCGTACGTCCTTTCCGCCGGCCCGTCCGGAGCCGACGACGTGGTGGACGAGGGAGGGCATGAGAGCGCTCTCTCGAACGGCGGGACCTGTGTCAGGGTGTGCAGAACGGGTTGACAATTTCTACCCCGTAACGCCGCCGCGCGCCATGGCTGCCGCATTTGTGTCTGGCCGAACCGGTCGCACCGTGGGGGCCGCCCGTCGCCGTCCGGACCGCGCGGCCCGGACGGCGACGGGCGGCAGATCAACGACCGGCGGCGCGCCGACGAGCGAGAAGGCCCAGCACGATGTCGACGACGAGGAAGCCGAGCAGCGGCACGCCGAGCCACGGCAGGGCCCAACCCAGGGCCACCACCAGCGGTACCCCGATCAGCAGCGCCCACAACGGCAGCCCGCGTACGCCGCCCCGGGCCGGTGGCGTCCCGACGAGCGCCCGCCGGTCGGTGCGGGTGGGGCGGCGCTGCCACCACATGCGGTAGCCCCAGAAGACGACGCAGAGCAGCCCGATCGCGATCGCGGCCAGCAGGATCTGGTTGACCACCCCGAAGAGCAGGCCCATGTGGGCCTGGACGCCGAGATTGCTCAGCTTCGCCAGCAGCGGCCAGTCGGCGAAGTCGTTGCGGGCGGTCACCGTCTGGGCGGCCGGGTCGATCGCCACCTGGTCCCGCCCGATGGGCCAGGTGTTGTCGGTCTGGGTGACCGTCCAGGCAGTGCCGGGCTCGCCCGGGCCGATCTCGACCGGTCCGGACAGGCCGGCATCCCGGGCGACGGCGAGCACCCGGTCGAAGGTCACCGGATCGGCCGCCGCCACCGGTGCCGCACCGCCGTGTTGGTGCTCGCCACCGCCGACCGTCGGTGCGCCGGTCAGGCTGGTCGACACCGCGGGCCGACGTGCGTCGAGCGCGGTCAGGGCGGTGCCGAAGTTCTCCCCGGCGAACCGGGACCAGGTCAGCCCGGTCGCGGAGAGGAAGAGCAGGCCGACGGCGAGCCACACCCCGGTGGTGGCGTGCCAGCCACGGGTGCGTCGCACTCCCTTGCCGGCCGAGAGGTCCGGCACCAGCAGGTGCCTCACGCGCCCTCGGCCATTGCTGCGCCGACGCCACCAGAGGATCAACCCACCCAGCGCGAGGACCCACAACCAGCTGGCGGCGATCTCCGAGTAGTGCCGCCCGAGGTCGCCCAGGTGCAGGTTGCGGTGCAGGTCGTCGAGCCAGGTGGTGGTGGGAGTGGAGCCGAACCAGGTGGTCAGCTGCCCCTGTACCTCGGCGGTGTACGGGTCGACGTAGACGGTGTGCTGCTTCTCGCCCAGCTCCGGCAGCGCGAAGACCACCTGCGACGTGCGGTCACCGGCACCGGGCGCCACAGTCACGAGGCTGCCGTCCGGGTGGGCGACCCGGGCTGCGGCGATCTGTTCGGCCAGCGGTCTCGGCTGGTCGCCGACGACGGCGACGGTCAGCTGGTCGCCGTAGAGAACCTGGTCCAACTGCGGCGTGACGGTGTAGGCGAGGCCGGTCAGTGCCGCTACCGCCAGGAACGGGGCGACCAGTACGCCGACGTAGAAGTGCAGCCGGACCAGCAGCGCCGCCAGCGGCGTGCTGCGCCGCGGTAGCCGGTCAGTCGGTCCGCGGTCGGTTGGTGCCGCGTCGGCGGCGGGGTCCGGCCCCGCCGCGCCGGACAGCTCGGTCAGAGACATGCGCATTTCCGATCGGGTAGCAGGTGTAGGTGTGAACGGGCCCGTGCCCTCGGGCCAGCCGTCGCCGACGCCCGGATGCCGACCTGATCACCTAGTCGGGCGCGCTGCCCCGCCGGTTCCCGCGACCGTCCGGAATCGACTGCGGGCCGACGTAGTTCTCCGCGAGGTTGGTGGCGTAGGCCCGCGAGGTGGTCACGGACCGCAGGGTGGCCGTCTGAGGGTCTGCTGCGCGGTCTCTCCGGCACGCCCGCCGTCGACGCCGCCGCCTGGCTCGCCCGGACCCACCGGGACACCCTGATGGTCGCCCGCCTGCGCGCCGGGGGAGCGGCGCCGACCGCCTTCGAACTCGCCGAGGAGCGCCGGCTGCGCCTGGGTGCGCTCGAACACAAGCGCCGTGAGATCACCCGGATGCGTGATCGCCGGGAGATCGACGACACCGTGCTGCGCGAGTTGCAGGCCAGCCGGGACGCGGAGGAGATTCGCCTGCTGGGGCCGACGGCCACCGAGTGACCCGCGATGGCCGGCGGCGACGGAGCCGGATTTCGACGGGCCGGATCTCAGCCGGCCGGGGCGAGGTCGGCCGGTGCGATGCCGTTCGGTAGCGCCAGGGCGACCGTGAGGTCGAGCAGGCTGCGTGGATCGGTGAGTCGCTCGCCGTACAGCTGACGTAGCTGACCCATCCGGTAGCGCACTGTCTGCGGGTGTACGAACAGGTCGGCGGCGACGTCGTCGCGCCGGCCCTGGTGCAGCAGCCAGGAGCGCAGCGTCTCGGTGAGCCGCTCGGCGGTGGCCGCGGGCAGTTCGGCGAGGGGCTGCAGGACCCGGTAGCGCAGATCAGCGAGTGCCTCCACGTCCGCGCTGAGCAGCAGCTCGGACAGGTGCCGGTCGGTGTCCAGCGGCTCACCGTCGGCGGGCCGGGCGATGCCCAGGGCGACCACCCGGACCACCCGCCGGTAGGACGAGCAGGCCCGGGACCAGGGGCGGGCCGGACCGAGCACCGCACGACGCCCCTGCAGCACCCGGGCGAGCTGCCGCCGCCGGTCGCCGTGCATGTCCGGTACGAGCAGCACCGCCGTCTCCTCGCCGGGCTCGCCGGCCGGCATCTCCTCGCTGCTCTCCAAGGTGTGCTCGTCCAGCAGCGCGAGCGCGCCACGCAGCTTGGCCTGCGGCAGCAGCGCGACGGTGAGGGTCTGTGGCACCGGCCAGTCCGCCCGCTTCGCGCTGCGTTGCAGGATCTCCTCCGGCTCGCCGAGGAGCAGCTGCTGGGTGAGCCGTTCCAGGTTCCGTCGCCGCGCCCGGCCCACGCTGGCCAACTCGTCGGCGTGCCCGGCCACGCTGGCCGCGGAGAGCTCGTCGATGTAGGCGAACATCAGCTCGGCGAACTCGGCCACCGTGGCGGCCGGCAGCCCGATCGCCACGGTCGCGGCGGCCATCTCCCGCCAGGAGACCCGGGCCCCGACCCGGTACGCGGCCAGCAGCGCGTCCACGCTGCGGCCGGAGCGGGCCTCGCCGCTGCCGAGGGCGTACGCGGCCTCCAGCGCCGGTACCAGCGGGGTGCTGGGGTCGCTGGCCTGGGTCCGGTCGGCCGTCCGGGACTGCTCGACCAGTTGGAGGAAGGTGCCGAGGGCGATCTGTACGGCGTTTTCTATCTTGTCCCGCATCTGGCCGGTCAGGGTGCCGGAGTAGCTGGGCACCTCGGCCGTGATCGCGGTGACGGTGCGTCCGGCGACCAGTGGCAGCAGGTCGCGCAGTTCGTGGGCCACCCGCTCGTCCAGCTCGATGCGGGCGGCCCGATTGGTGGTGCCCGAGGGTTCCGCCACGGTTGTTCTCTCCGCACAAAAGGGGTGGATTGCTTTACCTTCGCAGACCAAGAGTTTATGCCAGTGGGCCGCGACCATCGTCTTATGACCGCCACCATCCCGCGACCGGACGCGAACATGTCCTTCCGGCGCCGCCTGTGGCGGCTCGCCGAGACGGTTACCACGCCGGTCCTGCCGTCGGACTACCTCGACCTGGTCGCCCCGCTGCGTGCCGGAGCCGAGCTGCGCGGCCGGATCATAGCGGTGCGGCCGGAGACCCCGGACGCCGCGACCCTGGTGATCCAGCCTGGGCGCAGCTGGCGCGGACACGTGCCGGGCCAGTACGTCCGGCTCGGCGTCGACGTCGACGGCGTCCGCCAGTGGCGGGCCTACTCGGTCACCTCGGCGCCGGGCCGCCGCACCGACCCGATCTCCGTGACGGTCAAGGCGATCCCCGACGGGGTGGTCAGTAATCACCTGGTTCGCCGGGTCCGGCCGGGCACGATCGTGCAGCTCGACCAGGCGCGCGGCGACTTCGTGCTGCCGGAGCCGGCACCGTCGCGGGTGCTGTTCCTCACCGCCGGCAGCGGTATCACCCCGGTCGCCGGGATGCTGCGCTCGGGTGCGCTGGCCGGCAGCGACGTGGTGCTGGTCCACTCGGCGCCCGCCGCGGCCGACGTGGTCTTCGGCGCGGAGTTGCGTGCCCTCGCCGAGCGAGGCACCGTGCGGCTGGTGGAACGGCACACCGACGTCGACGGCCTGCTGGACGTGGCTGAGCTCGACGCCCTGCTCCCTGACCACCTGGAACGCCAGACCTGGGCGTGTGGCCCGCTCGGGCTGCTCGACGCAGCCGAGGAGCACTGGTCGGCTCGGGGTCGGGCCGAGCAGCTGCACACCGAGCGGTTCCGGCCCACCGTGATCACTGCCGGTGACGGTGGGACGGTCACCTTCACCCGTTCGTCGGTGACCGTAGAGGCTGCCGGCGCCACCCCGCTGCTCGACGCCGGCGAGAACGCCGGGGTGCTGATGCCGTCGGGCTGCCGGATGGGAATCTGCTTCGGCTGCGTCCTGCCGTTGCGTCAGGGCGCGGTCCGCGACCTGCGTAACGGCCAGCTCACCACCGCCCTGCCGGGCGACGGCGTGCGCGTGCAGACCTGCGTGTCTGCCGCGGCCGGCCCGTGCGAACTCGAAATCTGATCGGAGACCCGCCGACGTGACTGTCATCCAGAAAAAGGCCGACAACCCGATCGCCCACCTGAGCGCCGAGGACATCGAGAATCTCGGCAGGGAGCTCGACGCCATCCGGGAGCGGGTGATCGCCTCCCGGGGCGAGCGGGACGCGGCGTACATCCGCAAGGTCATCTCGACCCAACGGAAGCTGGAGGTCGGCAGCCGGGTGGTGCTGTTGTTCTCGCTGTTCCCGCCGGCCTGGATCGTCGGCACCGCCGGCCTCACCGTGGCCAAGATCCTGGAGAACATGGAGATCGGGCACAACATCCTGCACGGCCAGTGGGACTGGATGCGCGACCCGAAGATCCACTCGACCAGCTGGGAGTGGGACCACGTCTCTCCGGCCGACCAGTGGAAGCACTCGCACAACGAGCTGCACCACCGCTTCACCAACGTCATCGGCAAGGACAACGACCTCGGCTACGGCATCATGCGGGTCGACGAGGACCAGCCCTGGCACCCGGCCTACCTGGGTCAGCCGTTCTACAACTTCGCCAACGCCTGCTTCTTCGAGTACGGCATCGCGGCCTACGATCTTGAGCTGGCGAAGAACCTCAAGCACGGGCGGCACAAGACCCCGGAGTTCCGGGCCCGGGTCCGCGCGGTCGGCCGCAAGATCCGTCGCCAGGTCCTCAAGGACTACGTCGTGCACCCGCTGCTGTCCGGCCCGTCGTTCTTCCACACCATGGCCGCGACCTTCACCGCCAACCTTCTGCGCAACCTGTGGAGCCACTCGGTGATCATGTGTGGGCATTTCCCGGAGGGCGTGGAGACCTTCGAGAAGACCTCGACCGAGGGCGAGACCCGGGGCGAGTGGTACGTGCGGCAGATGCTCGGTTCAGCGAACATCAGCGGTAACCGGCTGCTGCACATCATGACCGGCAACCTGTCGTTCCAGATCGAGCACCACCTCTTCCCCGACCTGCCGAGCAACCGCTACCAGGAGATCGCCCCCGAGATCCGGGCCCTCTTCCACCGCTACGGGCTGAAGTACACCACCGGGTCGATGCCCCGGCAGGTCCTCTCGGCCTGGCACAAGGTCTTCCGGCTGGCCCTGCCGAACCGGCGCCGCCCCGCAGCCCCCGCCGCACCGATCGACGACGCCGCCGACCGTCCGGCCCCGGCCCTCGCCGCCGCCTGACTCGGGTATTCCTGGTTCGACCCGCCGGCCGCCCTAGCGGTGGCCGGCGCGGTGGTGGGTCGCCTGCCGGCCCTTGACGAAGGCCAGCACGATCACTGCGGCGAGGGCGATGACGCCGATGATGACCAACCATTGGACCGCTTCGAGGAGCAGCCCGAGCAGGATCAGTACGCCGGCGACCACGCCGACGACCCAGAGTAGGGCGCGCATCTCCACCTCCCGTACCGCCGTCCGGTCGGTCCGGGCGGCTCGCCGGGAGCCCTACCCGGTTCCGCCCGGATCATGCGGTTCACGCAGGTCGGGACCGGTTTACCCCTGGGTCTGCGCGAGGTAGACGGTGTTGGTCGACTCGCCCCCGGTCAACGGGTTGGCGAAGCGGACCACCTGGCTCCGGTGGGTCGCGAACACGGCGGCGAGTGCGGTTTCGAAGTCTCGGTCCGGCGGGTCGTCCGACCAGATGGCAAGCACCCCGCCCGGGTGCAGGAGCCGGGCCAGCCGGCGCAGCCCTTCGGGTCGGTAGAAGGCCGCGTGGCTCGGGTGCAGCGGATGCCGGGGAGAGTGGTCGACGTCCAGCAGCACGGCGTGGAAACGGCGCCCGGCGTCGTCGGGGTCGAGGCCGTCGGGGCCGGCCACCCGGGCGAAGAAGTCGGCCCGCACCAGCCGGGTACGCGGATCCGTGGCCAGCCCGTCGGCGAAGGGCAGCAGGCCCTGCCGGTGCCAGTCGATGACGTCCTCGACGGCCTCCACCACCAGCAGCGAGGCGACCCGATCGTCCTGTAACGCGGTGCGGGCGGTGTAGCCGAGCCCCAGCCCGCCGACGACCACATCGAGGCGGTCGCCGGCCAGCGGCGCCAGTCCCAGCCGGGCCAGCTCGACCTCACCGGCGGTGAACAGGCTCGACATCAGGAACTCGTCGTCGAGCTTGACCTCGTACACCTCGAGGTCGAGCCGGGGATCGCGGCGCCGCCGCAGACTGATCTCACCGAGCGGGGTGGGCCGCCAGGCCAGTTCCTCGAAACGTGCGTTCACCGCCGGAATGCTACCGGCGGTGCAGAGCGGGCCGGCGCGGTGACGCACGGTCCTCGAAACATCGGCGCACCGCATATCCTGTGCCCGACCGTTCGCGTGAGGGGAATTGATGCCGTCGCGGCAGGATCAGCTGCACTCGTACCAGTTCACCATCCAGCGGGCGGTCGCCGCCCTGGTGATGCGCGAGACCGATCCGGTGCAGTCCCCGATGCGCCGGCTCGCCGGAGCGGGGATGGCCGGCGTCCTGGTGGCGGTCATCGGGCTGGGTGCCGCCGCCCTCTACGGCCTGTTCGCCGGTGGTGGCACGAAGTGGCGGGACAGCGGCGCGGTCGTCGTGGAGAAGGAGTCCGGTGCCCGGTTCGTCTACCGGGAGGAGCGGCTGCATCCAGTGCTCAACTACGCGTCCGCGCTGCTCATCATCGGTGCCCAGCAGCCGCGGACGGTGCTGGTGTCACGCCGGTCGATCGACGGGGTGCCGCGCGGGCTGCCGCTGGGCATCGCCGACGCACCCGACTCGCTGCCCGCCCCGGGTCGGCTCGCCACCGCAGCGTGGACGGTCTGCTCGATGGTCGCGCCGCAGGACCGGCCCGAACCGCGCTCGGTGCTGATGGTCGGAGCCGGCGGAGCCGGCGGACAACCCCTCGGTCAGGACGCGCTGCTGCTGCGCGCCCCGGACGGCCGACTGCACCTCGTCGCCCACCAGCGGCGGCACCTGATCCGCGACGCCGACCGGGTGCTGGCGGCGCTGGCGACCACCCGGTCCCGGGCCGTGCCGGTGGCCGCGGCCCTGCTCAACACGGTGCCGGTCGGTGTCGACCTGGCCCCGCTGAACCCGCCCGGCCTGGGCCGGCCGTCCACCCGGATCGCCGGGTCCCGGATCGGTGACGTGCTGCTGGTGAGCAACTTCGGCGGCGGGCGGCAGTACGCGGTGGTGTTGCGCGACGGCTTGGCCGGCATCACCGAGTTGCAGGCCAGCCTGCTGCTCGCACGCACCGGCCAGCGGGAGCCGGAGCAGGTCAGCCTCGGACGTTTCGCCGCGCTGCCCCAGGTGGCGGATTTCGTCCCCGCCGGGCCCGACGCGCCACCGAGCGCGCCGCCCCACCTGGTCACGGTGGACGCCTCGCCGGTGTGCGCCCGGGTCGGTGACGACTCGGGGCCGGTCGAGCTGCGGGTCGGTGTGGACCTGCCGGACCTGGCCGCCGCGCCGCCCACCGTCGGTGCGGCGGCCGGCCCGGTGGTGGCCGACCACGTGCTGGTGGAGCCGGGCCGGGGCGCGGTGGTCGAATCCGTCGCCGCGCCCGGCGCCACCGGCGGGGCCATCTCCGTGGTGACCGACCTCGGTCGGCGGTACGTGCTCGCCGGCACCGACGTGACCGGCATGCTCGGCTACGCCGAGGTGGAGCCTGTCCGTATGCCGGCAGGGCTGGTCAGCCTGATTCCCGCCGGGGCCACCCTGGATCCGGAGGCGGCCAGACAGCCGGCCGCACCTGCCTGAGCAGGTCAGGGCTGGCGGGTCAGACCGACGATGGTGGCCAGTCGGGCCACGTCGGCCGCTGCCGCCCCGCGTTGGATGATCTCGGCGAGGAGGGTACGGGCGACCGGGCGGCTCATCGAGGGTCGACGCGGCTCCGGCAACTACGTGCGCGACCGGAGTCGGCTTGTTCGTCGCGCCCACTCCCGCGACATGCGCAAGCGTCCCGGTAGCACGTCGCCGTTCGCGCGGGACAGCGAGGCGGCCGGGCAGCGACCAAGATGGGAGTCGAAGAGCGAGAAGGTTCCCGCGACGCCGCACATCGCGGGCCAACTTGGCATCCAACCCGGCGACCCCGGCGACACGGTGATGCACACGAGGTACCGGTACCTCGCAGACGACAATCCCATCCAGCTTGCGGACTCGTACGAGCCGATCGCCGTCACCGGCGGCACGCAGGTCGAGTACCCCAAGCAGGGTTCGGCCGTCGGCGGACGGGCAGAGCGTCAAGCGGTGATCGTGATGTCACACCGACATGTGTATGTCTGTGTGACATCACGCTCGTGACCACAAGTGCCTCTCCACCCAGCCCGAGAACCGGCCCGAGGGCGGGCAAGCAGGTACCGTGCTACCCGTGCCAGGAGCGCCAGAGGGCGGCGTACGCACCACCGGCGCGGACGAGGTCGTCGTGGTTGCCGAGTTCGGTGATCCGGCCGTCTTCGAGCACCGCCACCCGATCGGCGTCGTGTGCGGTGTTGAGCCGGTGCGCGATCGCGATGACGGTACGGCCGGTGACCACGGCCGCGAGCGCTCGCTCGGTACGACGGGCGGTCGTCGGGTCGAGCGCGGCGGTCGCCTCGTCGAGGATCAGCGCGTGCGGGTCGGCGAGCACGAGCCTGGCCAGCGCGAGCTGTTGGGCGTCGGCGGCACCGAGTTCGCGGGCTCCGCCGCCGAGTGGGGTGTCGAGCCCGTCGGGCAGGTCGGCACACCAGTCGGCGCCCACAGCGGCCAGTGCGGCGCGCATCTGTTCGTCGGACGCGCCGGGTGCGGCGAAGGCGAGGTTGTCGCGCAGCGAGCCGATGAACACGTGGTGCTCCTGGGTGACCAGGGCGATCCGGCGGCGTCGCTCGGCCGGGTCCAGGTCGGTGACCGGGCGGCCGTCGATGCTCACCACGCCATCGCGGGGCGCGTCGATCCCGGCGAGCAGCCGGGCGAGGGTGGACTTCCCCGCGCCCGATGGGCCCACGATGGCGAGCCGTTCGCCGGGTCGCACCTCCAGGTCGATGCCGTGCAGCACGTCGTGGCCGTCGGCGTACGAGAATCGTGCGCCGCGCACGACGAGCCTGCCGGACCGGGTGGGCGTCGGGACGCGCGGTTGCGGTGCACCGGTGGCGAACGGGGTGGCGGCGGCGGACCCGGCCTGCTGGCCGACGCCGAGTACGCGGGCGAACGAGGCGAGGCCGCGTTGGGCCTGCTCCATCCACTGCAACAGCCGGTCCAGGGGCTCGATCGCCTGCTGGAGGTAGAGCACGGCGGCGACCACCTCGCCGAGTGTCACCATTCCACTGCTCAGGTGGAACCCGCCGAACAGCAGCACCACGGCGATCGGCAGCGCGTAGCTCGCCTCGACCACCGGAAAGAAGACCGACCGCAGGGCCAGGGTCGCCCGGCGGGTGGCCCACACCCGGGCGATGCGCTGCCTGCCGTACGCGACGCGGTCGGCGCCGAGGCGCAGCGCCTCGACGGTGCGCGCGCCCTCCGCGGTCGTGGTCAACGCGTCGGTCAGCTCGGCGGTCGCGGCACCCTCGGCGAGGTACGCCGGCCGAGCGCGACGCAGGTACCAGCGGGTGACCGCGAAGATTGACGGTAGTCCGGTCAGCGCGACCAGGCCGAGCAGCGGGTGCAGCAGGAAGATCGCGCCGAAGAGGAGCAGCAGCTGTGTCGAGGCGATGACCATGACTGGCACCACCTCGCGGACGGTGGTCCCGACGGTCGTCACGTCCACCGAGCTGCGGGTGGCGAGTTCGCCGGTACCGGCCCGTTCGACGACGGAGATGGGCAGGTCGAGCGCCCGCGAGACGAACTGTTCGCGCAGCGGGGCGACGGCCCGCTCACCGAAGCGGTGGCCGGCGTACTGGGCGTAGCGGGTGAGCAGCCCCTGGGCCAGCACGAAGCCACCGATCGCGAGCGCCAGGCGGTCCACGGCGGTGGCGCCGGTACCGGCGGCGACCTCGTCCACGATCCTGCCCAGCAGCCATGGCGCGGCGAGCCCGGCGACCGCGGCAGCACCGTGCAGCACCAGCACGACGGTGACCGCGCGGCGGTCCACGACGATGAGGTCCAGCGCGGACCGACGGACGACCTTGCGGTCCGCTACCGGGAGACCGCTCACCGCAACGAACCGTCGACGTCGGTGGACTCGCCGTCACGGGACACCAGGGCCCGATAGCTCCGGTCGTGTTCGAGTAGCTCGACATGGCTGCCGGCGGCCACGATCCGGCCGTCGCGCAGGTGCCCGACGAGGTCGGTGCGACCGAGCAACAGCGGTGACGTGGTCAGCAGGACCGTGGTTCGCCCGGCCCGCGCCGCTCGCAGGCGCTGCGCCACGCGCTCCTCGGTGTGCGCGTCCACGGCCGACGTCGGGTCGACGAGAATCAGCACGTCGGGCTCGGCGAGCAGGGCTCGGGCCAGGCGTACGCGTTGCCGCTGACCGCCGGAGAGGGTCCGGGCCCGCATCCCGACCGGCATGGCGAGCCCGCCAGGGTGGGCGTCTACGACATCCTCCGCCGATGCCGCACGCAGGGCCCCTCTCAACTCGGCGTCGCCGATGTCCGGCCGGGTGCTGAGGATCTCGCGCAGTGTTCCGGCGAAGAGGTAGGAGTCGTGGTCGGCGACGAGGATCCGGGCCCGTACCTCGTCGAGTGCGATCCCGGTCAGCGGCACGCCGCCCCAGGTCACGTCGCTGGCGACGAACCGCCCGAGGCGGTCGGCCAGCGCGATGGCCTCGGCCGGGTCGTCGGCGGCCACGGCGAGCAGCCGCCCGGCGGGTACGGTCAGCCCACTGGTCGGATCGTGCAGTTCGGCGCCGCGCTCCGGTGCGGGTCGGACTTGGGTCCCGCCGGCCCGTGGCGGGGCGGCATCGTCGGGGGGCAGCGTGAGCAGCGCGACGATCCGGCGGGCGGCGACCCGGCCCCGGATCACCTGGTAGCCGCCTTCGAGCAGAAACCACACCGGCACGACGAGGACCGCCACATACCCGTAGACGGCGACCATCTGCCCGATCGTGATGTCGCCGGCCGCGGCCATCCGCGCCGCCAGCCACACCACAGCGGCCAGGAAGAGCCCCGGGATGACTATGGTCAGCGCCTCGATCCAGCTGTTCACGGCGCCGACCCGGTACCCCTCGGTCAGCAGTTGCTGGGAGCCGGCCGCGTACCGGCGGGCGAACAATGCCCGCCCACCGACCCCGGCGAGTACGCGTAGCCCGGCCACGATGTCCGCGGCGCGGGTGGTGAGGATGCCCTGCCGGTGGCGGTAGACCGACTCGGCCCGTTCGAGGCGGCGCAGCAGGGGGCCGATGACCAGCAGCACCGCGGGCACGCCGAGCAACACGAACAGCGCGAGCAGCGGGGCGACCGACCACAGCACGACAGCGACGAACGCGTACGCGATGACCGCGCCGACGCCCGGCCCGGTCATCGTCAGCACCGCCGAGGTGTGCGTGATGTCGGCACCGCCGACG
The DNA here is from genome assembly GCF_048060415.1 of Micromonospora sp. LOL_024. Lineage (NCBI taxonomy): Bacteria > Bacillati > Actinomycetota > Actinomycetes > Micromonosporales > Micromonosporaceae > Micromonospora > Micromonospora sp. LOL_024. The sequence goes on along the minus strand of NZ_JBHMIS010000004.1, from coordinate 147,262 downwards.
GTGGCGACCTCCCCGGCGGCGGTCCTGCGCGGCAGCACAGCGCCGATCCGGGACAGGTGACGTAGCAGGACGGCAGCGGACCGGGCCGACGCGTCCTCCCGGACGAAGGTCATCGTGCGGTGCCGCACGATACCCAGGTACGCCAGGCCGATCCCCGCGGCGACGATCGCGGCCACCCACCACGACAGCGCCCGGAAGTCGTCGGCGCGCAGCCCGTCGTCGATGGCGCGGGCCACCAGGTACGGCCGGATCGACAGCCCGAGCATCCAGGCTGTGCCGATCAGGCCGCCGCGCAGCACCCGCAACGGCTGGCGGCGGACCAGCCACCAGATGTACCAGAGCGGCCCCCTCGTGTCCGGCACGCCCGGCTCGTTGTGGGGGAGCTGCGGGGGCATCGGCACAGGTTACCGATCAAACCCGGCGCAGGATGCCCACCAAGAAGTCGGCGTCGTCGCGCCAGGGACGCAGGTCCCAGGTGGCGAACCGGTGCTCGACGCGCAGTCCGGCACCCACCACGTCGGCGTCGAAGTCGGTAAGCCGGTAACCCCGATCGGTGCCGAAACCGACCGCGACCACCCCGTCCGGGCGCAGGTGCGCGGCGACGCGGCGCAGCACCGTGCCTTCGGTACCGGCGGCGACGAAGGCCAGCACGTTGCCGGCCAGCACCGCCGCGTCGAACGGCTCGCTCTCGCCGGCCGCCGCGAGGTCCAGCTCGGCGAGGTCGGCGACCAGCCAGCGTGGCGTCTGGTGGTCGGTCCGGGCGGCGTGGATGAGGACCGGGTCGGCGTCCACCCCCACCACCGTGTGCCCGCGCCGGGCCAGCTCGGCGCCGACCCGGCCGGTGCCGCAGCCGGCGTCGAGGATCCGGGAGCCCGGCGGCACCAGTGTGTCGAGCAGCCGCGCCTCGCCGGCCAGGTCGGCGCCCTCGGCCGCCAGCTGCCGGAACCGGTCGACGTACCATTGCGAGTGCTCGGCACCGGTTTCGGTGACCCAGCGGGTCGGGTTGCCCATCCGCCCACCGTATCCGGCCGGGACCCGTGCTGTCCGTGGGCTCCGGTGCACCGGTGCGCCGTGACCTCTGCCACGATCGTCTAATCTGGCGGGCGTAGCGCTACCAGGATGTGACACATGGTGAACCGGATTGTTTCGTCGACCGGCTCGGGCACGGCACCGGGCGGCGGTGCCGGCGATGCCTCCGGAGAGCACGGCCCGCTGTGGCAGGTGGCCCGCGCGACCCTGGACGCCAACTGGGAGCACGACCACACCGTCCCCTCGCGCACCCTCTACCCACACCAGTGGAGCTGGGACTCGGCGTTCATCGCGATCGGCTGGGCCCACCTGCGTCCCGAGCGTGCCTGGTCGGAGTTGAACAGCCTGTTCCGCGCCCAGTGGCGCGACGGCCGGGTGCCGCACATCGTGTTCAATCCGCTGGTGCCGAGCGGCGCCTACTTCCCCGGGCCGGGGTTCTGGGCCTCGGCGCAGGTCGAGGGGACGCCGCCGATGGTCACCTCGGGGCTGGTCCAGCCGCCGGTGCACGCTTTGGCGGCCTGGCACGCGTACCGCCGTGCCCGGTCGGAGCAGGGTCGCACCATGTTGCGCCGGCTCTATCCAGGTCTGGTGGCGCAGCAGCGTTACCTCGCCACCGACCGCGACATCGGCGGTGCCGGGCTGGCCAGCATCGTGCATCCGTGGGAGTCCGGAGTGGACAACAGTCCCGCCTGGGACGCGCCGATGTCCGCGGTGCCGGCCGACGCGGCGTCGCTTCGCGGGTACCGGCGGCGCGACACCGTGCACGCGGCTGCCGCGCACCGGCCCACCGACCTGGACTACGCGCGCTACGTCGCGATCGTCACCGCGTACCGCGCGGGCGGCTACCGCGACGCCAGCCTGCCCGACCGGCACCCGTTCCTGGTGGAGTGTCCCCTGTTCAACGCGGCCCGGGGCGCCGCCGAGCAGGCGCTCGCCGGAATCGCCGCCGAGATCGGTGCGGACCCGGGTCCGCACCGTGAGCGGGCGGCCCGGATCACCGAGGCGGTCCTGGCCCGGCTGTACGACCCGCAGACCGGCACCTTCCGCCCCCGGGACCTGCGCACCAACCGGCTCACCCCGGCCCGCACGGTGCTCGGCCTGGCTCCGCTGATCCTGACCGGCCTGCCGGCGCGGCAGGTCGAGGCGGTGCTCGCCGAGGCCACGTCGGACCGGTTCGGGCTGGCCACACGGATGGCCCGGCCGTTGCCGAGCCACGACCGCACCGCAGCCGACTTCGAGCCGCTGCGATACTGGCGCGGCCCCAGTTGGATGAACATCAACTGGCTGGTCCGGCACGGGCTGCTGGCGCACGGGCGAGACGGGTTGGCCGCCGGGCTGCGCGCCTCGATGATCGAGCTGGTCGGTACGGCCGGATGCCACGAGTACTTCCATCCGGACACCGGTGTCGGCCTGGGCTCGCCGGCTTTCAGCTGGACGGCGGCGCTCCTGCTGGACGTGCTGGCCGCCTGACAGGATGCTCGCGACGGGCCCGGTCGTGCGCCGGCCTGATCGGACGGAGGGAGCGCGCGATGAGTCGGGACAACTTCGACGAACAGCTCGACCGGCTCACCGGAGTGCTGGCGGCGATGAGTCGGGACGCCGGTGCGGCCATCCGGGGCGCGAGCACCGCCCTGCTCGAGGTGGACCGGGGTGCGGCCGAAATGGTGGTGGCCGGCGACGCCGTGCTCGACGTCCGGCGGGCCGAGGTCGAGGCGATGATTCCCGAGGTGCTTATCCGGCACCAGCCGGTCGCCTCCGACCTGCGCCTGGTGGTGTGCGCGCTGCGGATCGCCAGCGCACTCGACCGGATGGGTGACCTGGCGGTGCACATCGCGAAGATCGCCTTGATGCGGCATCCGGTGGGGGTGGTGCCCGAGCCGGCGCTGCCGGTCATCACCGGCATGGCCGACGCGGCGGTCCGGATCGCCGACAAGACCGCCGTCGTGCTGGCCACCCGTGACCGGCTCGACGCGATGCAGCTCGGGCTGGACGACGACGAGGTCGACGCCGCCCAGGAACGCCTGCTGTCGATGCTGGTGGCCGGCTGGCCGTACGGGGTGGAGTCGGCGATCGACCTGGCGCTGCTCGGCCGCTACTACGAGCGGTACGCCGACAACGCGGTCAACGTCGCCCGTCAGGTCGTCTTCCTGGTCACCGGGACGATCCGTCTCTGAGTGCGCCACCGGGGTTACCCGGGTGGCTCATTTCGGTCATCCGGTGCGGTGATGGTCCGAACGTCACATCCCGGCATTGCTGCGGCCACCGCCGGAGCCGCCAAGTTCACTTTTCGTTCACCTGGGTCCGGGAGTCCGGCTACCTGCGCCTCCTACCTTGACTGGCGTACGGCCCGAACGGGCTGATGCACCCCGATAGAGAGGCTTACCTGGTGAACCGCAACGTGCTTTCGCGGCGCGTCCTCGCCGGCGTCGCGCTGGCCGCGCTCGCGCTTACCGGCTGTGGTAATAACGCCGAGAGTGACTCCGCCGCTGGCGGCGAGGCGCTTTCGGGCGAGGTCAAGGTCGACGGCTCGAGCACCGTGGCTCCGCTGAGCGAGGCCGCGGCCTCGCTCTACGGCGAGCAGGCCGGGCAGCCCGACGTTCGGGTCGCGGTCGGCACCTCCGGCACCGGTGGTGGTTTCGAGAAGTTCTGCAAGGGTGAGACCGACATCTCCGATGCCTCGCGACCGATCAAGGACACCGAGAAGGCGGCCTGTGAGGCGGCCGGCATCCAGTACAAGGAACTTATCGTCGCCAACGACGCCCTCACCGTCGTTGTCAACAAGGAGAACACCTGGGCCGATTGTCTCACCGTCGACCAGCTGAAGAAGATCTGGGAGCCCAACTCCAAGGTCGCCAGCTGGAACCAGGTTGACCCGTCCTTCCCGAACGAGCCGCTGAAGCTCTTCGGCGCGGGCACCGACTCGGGCACCTTCGACTACTTCACCGACGAGATCAACGGTGAGGAAGGTGCCAGCCGTACCGACTACACCGCCTCGGAGAACGACAACGTCACGGTCCAGGGCGTGGGAGGTACCAAGGGCGGCCTCGGCTACTTCGGCTTCTCCTACTACGAGGAGAACGCCGACAAGCTCAAGCCTCTCAAGGTCGACGGTGGCGACGGCTGCGTCGAGCCGAGCCTGGAGACCGCGCAGGCGAACACGTACAAGCCGCTGTCTCGCCCACTGTTCATCTACGTCAGCGACGCCGGTGCCAAGAAGGCACAGGTCGCCGACTTCGTGACCTTCTACATCGAGACGATCGACGACATCGTCAAGGAGGCGAAGTTCGTCCCGCTGACCGAGGAGCAGAAGACCACCCTGAAGTCCGAGTTCGACGCGCTGAAGGCTGCGATCTGACGTGACCACCAGCACCCAGAGTGTCGGCCCCGCCGCAGGGAACTCCCTGCGGCGGGGCCAGCGCCGCCCCGTGGAGAGCATCGTCAAGGTGCTGCTCGTCGCCGCCGCGTCCGTGTCGATCGTGACCACGGTTGGCATCATCATCGCGCTGGCCGAACCGACGATCGAGTTCTTCCAGCAGGTCAGCATCGTGGAGTTCGTCACCAGCACCAGCTGGACGCCCACTTTCGCGCAGAAGGCGTACGGCGTGTTGCCGCTGCTCTCGGCGACCCTCGTGGTGACGGTCATCGCGCTGATCATCGCGGTGCCGATCGGTCTCGGTTCGGCGATCTACCTGTCCGAGTACGCCAGGCCGGCCACCCGTAGGGTGCTCAAGCCGATCGTCGAGCTACTCGCCGGGGTGCCGACCGTGGTGTACGGCTTCGTGGCGCTCTTCGCGCTGAACCCGCTGTTGCAGCGGTGGTGGCCCACCGAGAACGGTCCTGGCTTCCAGAACCTGCTCATCGCGGGCATCGCGATGGGCATCATGATCGTGCCGACGATTGCCAGCATCTCCGAGGACTCGATGGCCGCCGTTCCCCGCAGCCTGCGGGAGGGCGCCTACGCGCTGGCCTCGACGAAGATGCAGGTGTCGACCCGGGTGGTGGTCCCGGCGGCCATCTCCGGCATCGTCGCCGCGATCGTGCTGGGCATCTCCCGCGCGGTGGGCGAGACGATGATCGTCACCATCGCCGGTGGCTTGACCTCCGACCGGGTGGTGGTGAACCCGCTGGAGGGTGCGGCCACCATGACCGCGTTCATCGCCAACATCTCCTCCGGTGACATTCCTATCGGTTCGCTCGACTACGACTCGGTCTTCGCCGTCGGCGCGCTGCTGTTCCTCATCACCTTCGCGCTCAACGCCGTGTCGATCCGGATGGTCCGTCGTTTCAGGGAGGTCTACGAGTGAGCGCCCCCACCCTCACCCGGCCGGAACCCTCCGCGCCGGGTGCCGCGCTGACCCAGCGTCGCAGCAGGCCCGGCGAGTTGGCCTTCCGGCTGGCCATGCAGTCCTGCCTGTTGATCGCCTTCGGCGTGCTCGCCGCGCTGCTCACCTGGGTCCTGGTCAAGGGCTGGAACCGGCTCGACTCCCGGCTGTGGACCGAGATGCCCACCGGCCTGACCAGCCGACTGGACGGTGCCGGGGTGCAGTCCGCCCTGGTCGGCACGCTTTGGATCATCTCACTGGTCGCGGTGATCTGCCTGCCGATCGGCATCCTCTCCGCCATCTACCTGGAGGAGTACGCCGACAACACCCGCTGGTACAACCGGCTGCTGGAGTTGAACATCCAGAACCTGGCCGGTGTGCCGTCGATCATCTTCGGCATCCTCGGCCTCGGCATCATCGCCCGGGCGCTCGGGTTCGGCTTCACCATCACCACCGCTGCGATCGTGTTGTCGCTGCTGGTGTTGCCGGTGGTCATCATCGCCACTCGGGAGGCCATCCGGGCCGTGCCGCAGTCGATTCGGCAGGCCTCGTACGCACTCGGCGCCACCAAGTGGCAGACGGTGTCCCGGCAGGTGCTGCCCTCGGCGGTGCCCGGCATCGCGACCGGATCCATCCTGGCCCTGTCCCGGGCCATCGGCGAGGCAGCGCCGCTGATCGTGCTCGGCGCGGTCACCTTCATCACCTTCAACCCGACCGGGCTGGACAGCGCCTACACGGCACTGCCGATCCAGATCTACACCTTCATCACCCGTCCGCAGGCTGAGTTCACCGAGCTTGCGGCCGGCGCGATCGTCCTACTGCTGGCCATCGTGCTGGCGATGAACTCGGTGGCGATCTTCGTGCGGAACCGCTTCGAGAAGCGGTGGTGACGTTTGTGTCAACAGATCAGCAGTATCGCCGCCCCGACCACGACCCAGAGGTGACCACTGTGAACACCCCCGGTACCACCAGCCGCCCGGCGGTCAGCATCTCCGCCGTCGGCGGGAACGAGACCGCAGGTCGCCAGCCCACGTCGACCGTGCCGGTTATGGAGCTCAACGGCGTCGATGTCTTCTACGGCGGCTACCAGGCCGTCCGGGACACCTCGATGCCGATCCAGGAGAAGCAGATCACCGCGATGATCGGCCCGTCGGGATGCGGCAAGTCCACCATCCTGCGATCGCTGAACCGGATGAACGACCTGATCCCCGGTGCCCGGGTCACCGGCTCGGTCACGTACCACGGCCAGGACCTGTACGCGAAGGACGTCGACCCGATCGAGGTGCGGCGTCGGATCGGCATGGTGTTCCAGAAGCCGAACCCGTTCCCGAAGTCGATCTACGACAACGTGGCGTACGGTCCTCGGGTTACCGGTATGAAGGTCTCCAACATGGACGAGGTGGTGGAGAAGGCGCTGCGTGACGCGGCGTTGTGGGACGAGGTCAAGGACAAGCTCAAGTCAAGTGGCCTGTCGTTGTCCGGCGGGCAGCAGCAGCGGCTCTGCATCGCCCGGACGATCGCCGTACGGCCCGAGATCATCCTCATGGACGAGCCCTGTTCGGCGCTGGACCCGATCGCCACCGCGAAGATCGAGGATCTGATGTTCGAGCTGGCCAGCGAGTACACGATCGTGATCGTCACGCACAATATGCAGCAGGCCGCTCGGGTCAGCAACTACACCGCCTTCTTCACCGCCGAGGTGGACGAGGAGCAGGAGCGGCACGGCCGGCTCGTCGAGTTCACCCAGACCGGCAGGTTGTTCACGAATCCGGGCGACAAGCGCACGGAGGACTACATCACCGGACGCTTCGGCTGACGGCGAGGTCGCGGTCAGGGGTGGATCACCGGGCTGGCGCTCGAGCGTGCCCACCCGCCGCACGGTCGTAGTACAGCGGCCGTCCTGGGTGGCCGAAGGTGTCGCGATGGGCCTCTACTGAACCGGAGCCGGTGTGCGATGAACAATCTCGTCGAGGTCACCAGGGGTGACCCTCGGTCCGACGGGCGTTTCGTGCTGCTCGTGGTGGACGACGACGAGAGCGTCGGCGCCGCGCTGGTCGCCCAGCTGGCCGACCACCGGGTACGCGGACATCACTTCCCGCACGCCGCCGAGGCCCTGCTGGCGACCGGTGCCCTGCAACCGGACGCGGCCGTCGTCGCAGCCGGACTGGCCACCATGAGCTGTACGGAACTGGTGCGACTGCTCGCCGGTCGGGCCGGCATCCCCACCGTCGTCGGGGTGGGCGACGACGACGGCGCGGTCGCGGTGGCCGCGCTCAAGGCTGGCGCCACCGCCTGCGTCCGGCGGCCGTACCGGCCCGAGGAGGTGCTGCCGATCCTGCGGGCGATCCGCCCGGAGACCGCCGGTGCGCTGGATCCGCCGATCGAGCTGGGCGGACTGCGGGCCGACCCGGCGACGTTCGAGGTGAGCCTGCACGGTCAGGCGGTGGCCCTGCCGTTGAAGGAGTTCCGGCTCCTCTACTTCTTCATGAGCCACGCCGAGCGGACCGTCACCCGCGAGCAGCTGCTCGCCAACGTGTGGGGTGGGATCTCCGACGACACGTCGAACACGCTCACGGTGCACATCAAGCGGCTGCGTCGGAGGCTCGCGCGCGACGGCGAGCAGGTCCCGACAATCGTCACGGTACGCGGCCTCGGGTACCGGTTCGTGCCCGCCACGGCAACGCAGTCGATGTCGTGAGTGGGCCGGCTCCGCCGCCGTACCCGTCGCCGGTGGGCGCGTCTGCGGAGGGGATGGTCCTGGTGGCGGTGCCGCTGGCGTACGTCCCGCAGGTGGCTCGCCTGCTGGCCGACCTCGACGCCCGGCAGTGGGTCGAGCCGGTGCCGCGGCGGCGTGCGGCACTTCGGGCCGGTCACCCGACGCCGGCCGCCCAGTGGGGGGTCGAGGACCTGCGCCGGCTCAGCCAGGGCGGCCGCGCCACGTATCGGACGGTGACGGTGGTGCTCGCCGCCGAGCCGGATCGGCTGTTCACGGTGCCGGACCTGGCCCAGGCCACCGGCCGACCCCGAAAGAAGATCGTCGGGGCGATGGCCGGGCTGACCCGGCTGTTGAAGGCGTACTACGACTACGCCGGCCGTGGGCTGCCGTTCGTCCGGGTCGCCGGTCGGCCGGAGGCTCCTCGGGAACTGTGCTACACCATGGACCGCACCCGGTCCGAGCGCTGGCGCGAGGCCCGCCAATTACCCCCCTCCCTACCCCCGCCAGCCCCGTCGATCTAGGGGATGTCGTCGCCGCTGGCGACGTCCCGCCCTGATAGCCGCGGTGGTTGTTTGTCGGGTGGTGGTCCGGGTAACCAGCCGGGCGCCGAGGACAGGAGGGCGCCGTGCGGTTTCCCCTATTCGTCGCTGCGGTGTCGCGTCGCTCCGGGCTGGCGCCTGAGCTCGCCGCGACCGTGGCACGGGTGGTGCTGCAGACCGTGGTGCAGCGGATGACCGGCGGCCCGACGGCCGATCCGACCGGCTACTTGCCAGCCGAGCTGACCGGCGCTGGCCGGGCATCGGCGGCCGAACCCGCCGATTTCCTGCGCCGGGTGGGCCGGCGGGCCGGGGTCGACGAGAAGACCGCGGCGGTCGGTGCCGCGGCGGTCTTCGCGACGCTGCGCGAGACGGTGACCGTCGGCGAGTTCGAGGAGATGGTGGCCCGGCTGCGGGGACCTGCCGGGGGCGACGGAATCGACGCGACCGCCGGACTGGGCCCAGCGGGTCCCTGACGTGTAGGTGATCCCTGCGCCGGCACCGGGTCCCTGCCGTCGGCGCGGTCGGTCCTGGCAGATAGGCTGCCGCCGTGGCAGGTCTGTTGAGGAGCATGGCAGCTCGGGTCGGCGCGGTCATCCCGACGCCGCGGCGGGTGGGTCCGAGTCCGGCGAAGCTCGCGCGACCGCGTCAGGTCACCGCGTTGCAGCGCCGCGAGTTGTCGTACGCGCCGGAGCCCGACGGGCACGCCGATCCGGGTGAGATCGTGTGGACCTGGGTCCCCTACGAGGACGATCCCCGACAGGGCAAGGACCGGCCGGTGCTGGTGGTGGGCCGGCGCAGCCGCACGCTGTTCGGGTTGATGCTCTCCAGCCAGGGTGATCGCGATGGGCAGCGGCACTGGCTGGCTCTCGGACCGGGTGGGTGGGACCGGGACAAGCGTCCGAGTTGGGTACGGCTTGACCGGGTGCTCACCATGCGCGAGGACAGCATCCGCCGCGAGGGCGCGGTGCTGGACCGGGCCAGGTTCGACCGGGTGGGGCAGGCGTTGCGCGCCGGGTACGGCTGGCACTGATCACGGTTCGACCGCCGTCAGCACTCGGCCAGGTGTGCGGTGTCGCGCAGTACCCGATCCGGGCGGCCGGCGCCGATTCCCTTGGCCTCGTACATCGCCGCGTCGGCGCGGTCGAGTGCTTCGGTGAGTTGCCTCCCGTGCACTGGTGCCAGACCGACCGAGGCGGTCACCTGGAGGCTTGTCGTGCCGACCGGGATCGGCGCGGCGAGCATGTTGCACAGCCGTCGGGTGGCGTGCTCGATCCACCGCCGATCGAGGGTCGGGCTGGCCAGCAGGCCGGCGAACTCGTCACCGCCGAGCCGGGCCACCAGGTTGTCGCCGGCAAAGGCGGCCAGCCGTTCGGCGACGCTGATCAGCACTTGGTCGCCGGCGGCGTGCCCGTATCGGTCGTTCACCTGCTTGAAGTCGTCGAGGTCCAGCACGACCGCGACCAGTGGTCGGCCGGAGCCGTCGGTCAGCAGGGTGGCGGCGAGGCGGTAGAAGGCGCGCCGGTTGGGCAGCCCAGTCAGCGGATCGTGGCTGGCGGCGTGGCGTTCTGCGGTGAGTTCGGCCTGAAGCCGGTCGATTTCGGCCTCGGCGCGGACGGCCCGACGGCCCAGTTGCCAGGACGAGAGCAGCGCCCCTGCGGCGCAGATACCGGACGCGACGGTCAGCGGATCCGGCACCGACATCTCCCTTCGCCGCGAAGCGGACCCAGCACCGGTGAACAGGTGCTGCCAGACACCTCGTTTCCCCTGATGGCGGCCGGGATCGCGATACAGAACGTGAGCAGGTACGCACAGCGTACGTGCGTTATCATGCTCGTTGTCCAATGCAGATGCAATAGCAGATGCACGTGCAGAATGAGTCGATGCCGCCCCTCTTGCCGCTACCGCTCCTCCCACGGCACCGGCGCCTAACGGAGAGACCAGACGCCACCATGCAGCAGCAGCCGCCCAACGGTGTTCACGTCCACCAGTTGCCGCCCCTCGCCTGGCAGAAGAGCCGGCGCAGCAATCCCAGTGGGAACTGCGTCGAGTTGGCGGAGCTGCCCGGGGGCGGGGGTATCGCGATGCGTAACTCCCGGCATCCTGACGGTCCCGCGCTGATCTACACAGTGGCCGAGATCGCGGCGTTCGTGCTCGGTGCTCGGGACGGTGACTTCGATCACCTGATCGGCTGAGATCTCCGTCCCATCAGCGGGATTCGCCGCACCGGGACGGAGGTTCATCCCACCGACGGTTCATGGCATGCTTACACGTCGGTCGGGTCGGTCCACCGATTCGACCGACGACAGCATGCGGAGGACGGCAGGTGACCATGGTATCCGCCGAGGAGAGCCCAGCGGCGGGCCCGACTGTGCTGCGGATGCTGCTGGGCGCCCAGTTGCGGCGGCTCCGGGAATCACGCGGGGTGAGCCGGGAGAGCGCCGGCTGGGAGATCCGTTCCTCCGAATCGAAAATCAGCCGGATGGAGCTGGGGCGGGTCGGGTTCAAGGAACGCGACGTCGCCGACCTGCTCACGCTCTACGGAGTGACTGCCGAGCAGGAACGCACGGCCCTGCTCAAGTTGGCCCGGGAGGCGAACAATCCGGGCTGGTGGCACCGCTACGGCGACGTCCTCCCATCCTGGTTCCAGTCGTACCTCGGCCTGGAGGCCGCGGCGGCGCTCATCCGCAGTTACGAGGTCCAGTTCGTGCCCGGCCTGTTGCAGACCCGGGAGTACGCCCGGGCCGTGGTGCTGCTCGGTCACGGCGGTGCCGGCGCGGCCGAGATCGACCGTCGGGTGGATCTGCGGATGCGACGCCAGGACCTGCTGCACCGACCACATCCACCGCGACTCTGGGTGGTGGTCGACGAGGCGGCGCTGCGCCGCCCGATCGGTGGGCCCCAGGTGATGCGTGGCCAGTTGGACGCGCTGCTCGAGACGACCCGGACGCCGAACGTCCGGCTGCAGGTGATCCCGTTCGCCGCCGGAGGTCACGCCGCCGCCGGTGGCGCCTTCACCATCCTGCGTTTCGGTGACCAGGATCTGCCCGACATCGTCTACATCGAGCAGCTGACCAGCGCCCTCTACCTGGACAAACGCGAGGATCTCGACTTCTACGCGGTGGCCATGGAACGGCTCTGCGTCGAGGCCGAGCCGCCGGAGCGGACGCCGGCCATCCTCGAAGGCATCATCGCCGACCTCGCCCCACGGTGACCGGCCGGCGCTGCTGACCGACCCGGCTGGCACGATCCGCGGCCGTGGGTTGCCCTTCGTCACCACCTCGGCGCGACCCCTGGCGGGCGACCGGTGGGTCGGCATCGACGAGCGGGCCGCCGCTCGATCGGTCGCCGAGCACCTGACCGGCCTCGGTCACCGACGGGTCGCCCTGCTCGGCCACGATGTGCTACCCGACGCCCCCACCGGGCCGCTGCGGGTGACCGGCGTCGCCGGTGTGCCGCATCCCACCACCCGTGACCGGCTGGCCGGCTTCGCCGACGCCTTCGCGGCGGTCGGCGTCGGCTGGCCCGAGATCACGGTGCTCACCGCCCCCGACAACACCCGGGTGGCCGGCGCCGCAGCCGTCCGGGAACTGCACGCCGGGTCCGAGCCGCCGACCGCGCTGCTGGCCTGTTCCGACGTTCTCGCACTCGGCGCACTCGACGTGCTGCGCACCGCCGGCCCGGCCGCGCGGCGGGTTTCGGTGACCGGCTTCGACGACATCGCCGAGGCCGCGCCGGCCGGGCTGACCACCGTGCGCCAATCCGGCGAGGACAAGGGGCGCAGAGCCGCCGCGCTGCTGCTCGATCCGCCGCCGGACGCCACCACGCGCGAGATTCTGCTGCCCACCACGCTCGTGGTCCGGACCAGCTCCGGACCCGTACCGAGGAGTTGACCATGGAACAGCCCGCCGGCTTCGTCTTCGCCGTTGACGCCGTCACGCGTCACGTGATGTCCGCCCGGCCGGACGCGCCAGTCCGTCCCGACCCGCCCCGCGCGGTGCGGCTGGTGGCCACCCGCCGGCTCGCCGCCGGGGCTCTGCGCCGGCTCGCCGACCAGATCCAGCCGGCCGCCCGGCCGGCACGGACCACCTGCACGCAGTAGCGGTGGTCGGCGTGCACCATCCGCCTGCCGGCCCTGACCGGCGGGTGGGTGGTGCGCCGGGTGGGGAGCAGGCAGACTGGAGGCCCATGTCGCCGTTCACCCCCAGCCTGCGGTTGCACGACCGCTACGTGCTGCACGACCGCATCGGCCTCGGCGGAATGTCCGAGGTGTGGCGCGCCGAGGACGAGATCCTGGGCCGAGAAGTCGCGGTGAAGGTCCTCGCCGGCACGTACGCCGTGGACCCGGACCTGCGGGCCACCATCCGGCGCGAGGCCCGCGCCGCGGCGCGCCTGGCTCACCCGCACGTCACCCAGGTCTACGACTACGGCGAGGCGGCCCTGGCCGGCGGCACGGTCGTGCCGTACCTGGTGATGGAGCTGGTCGACGGGCAGAACCTGGCCGACCGGCTGGCCGCCGGGCCACTGGACTGGCAGCCGGCGTTCCGGATGGCCGCCGAGGTCGCCGCCGCCCTGGCCGCCGCGCACCGCATCGGCGTGGTACACCGCGACATCAAGCCCGGCAACGTCATGCTCACCGAGACCGGTGCCAAGGTGCTCGACTTCGGCATCGCCGCGCCCACCGGTCCAGAGCAAGCCGGGTCCGGGCCCGCCGACGGCACCATCATGGGCACGCCCGCGTACACGGCACCGGAGCGGCTGAGCGCCGACGTGCCGGACCCGGCCAGCGACCTCTATGCCCTCGGCGTGCTGCTGTACCGCGCCGTGACCGGTGAGGTTCCGCTGCCGGTGCACAGTTGGGAGGACGCGGTGGTGGTGCACACGCGCCGTCCACCGGTACCGCCGCTGCGGGCGCCGGGCCTGCCGGCCGAATTCGCCGAACTGGCGCGGGCCTGCCTCGACCCCGACCCGCAGCGACGCCCCACGGCCGGGCAGGTGGCCGCCCGGTTCCGTGCCGGGGCCGCCGGTGCTGCGGCGGGCCCGTCCACCGCCGTGCTGCCTCTCGTGTCCGCTACGGCGGCGACCGCCAGCAGTCACGACGCGGCGGACGACTCCGTCACCCGGCCGCTGCCGGGACATCCACCGACCCTGGTGGCGGCTGCCGGCAGCTGGCCCGCGACGGCCGGGGCCGGTGGTCCACGCCGGACGACGGCACGCGGCGCAGGGCCGCAGCGCCAGCCGCGGCCGGCCCGACCGCCCGTGGGTGCCCTGGTGGCGGCCGGGCTGGCGCTGCTCGTCGGCCTGACCGCGGTGTTCGCCCTCGGCGACCGGGACGACGGGACGCGGGCTGCCGCACCCAGCGCCTCGTCGGCCGCCCCGCCGACCACGACCGCGCCCGCCGCTCCCACGCCCAGTGCCACGCCGCCGACTGACCGGCCGGCGCCGGTGAGCCTGCGGCAGGCGGCTGCCGAACTCGTCGCGTTGCTCGCCGCGGCACAGCTCACCGGCGAGATCGACAACAAGGCCGCCGACCGGCTCCGCAAGGAGTTCGGCGAGTTCGTCGGGGGCCGGCCGAAGGATCACGAGAAGCAGATCGAGGACCTCCGGGACCGCCTCGACCACGAGGTGGATCGCGGGCGGCTCCCGGAGGACGTCGCCGGCCGGCTGGACGATCTGCTCGACCGGCTGGAGACGACGCTGCCTGCCGACGACTGACTCCTGCCCGATGTCAGGTCACCGTCGTGCGGGTGAACTCGCCCGGCGCGGTCCCGGCCCGGGCGAGCACCGACCCGTCCGGCGCCCAGATCGCCGACCGTCCGGCCGCCTCGGAGTAGCCGCCGCCGGCCGAACCGGCGAAGCTGATCGATTTGCCGGACCCACCGGAATTCACCCGATAGTGTCGCTGACTGTGAGAGTCCCCGGCCTGGCCGTCGCGCTGACCGCCGTGCTGCTGGCGTCGCCACTCGTCCCTGCCGCCACCGTCGCGGCACCGCTGCCGTGTCCGCGTCCGGCGCCGCCCGCTCCCGGTCCCACACCATCGGTGACGCCCTCGCCGGATCCGGTGCAGCGGGCCCTCGGCGGAGCCCGGCTGGCCACGCCCGGCCTGGTCGTGCCGCCCGGTGTGCCGCCGCCACCCGAGGTGGCCGCCACCTCGTGGCTGGTGGCCGACCTGGACAGCGGCGAGGTGCTGGGCGGCTGTGGCCCGCACGAGTACGCGACACCGGCCAGCGTGCAGAAACTGCTGCTTGCCGCGACCATGCTGCCCCGACTGGACCCGGCCGACCTCGTCACCATCACCGCAGGTGACCTCGACATCGAGCCGGGTAGCTCGGCCGTGGGGTTGGTCGACGGCGGCCGGTACCGGGTCGACACGCTCTGGCTGGGGCTGTTGCTGCGCTCTGGCAACGAGGTGGCGAACGCGCTGGCGCGCCTCGGCGGCGGCGCGGACGGCATGGCCGGCGGGCTGCGGGCGATGAACGAGCAGGCCAGGCTGCTCGGTGCCTACCAGACGCATGCCGCGACCCCCTCCGGCCTGGACGGTCCCGGGCAGTTCACCAGCGCGTACGACCTCGCGCTGATCGCGCGGGCCTGCTTCGGCGACGCCGACTTCCGCCGCTACGTCGCCGCCCGGGAGGCGGTCATCCCGGCCCAGCCGAGGCAACGCGCGAAGAGCTTCACCATCGACAACGACAACCAGTTGCTCTACCACTATCCCGGCGCGCTGGGCGGCAAGACCGGGTACACGGACCTGGCCCGGCACACCTACGTCGGTGCCGCCGAACGAGGTGGGCGGCGACTCGTGGTCACCCTGCTCGGCGCGGACGTGATCGACAAACGGGGCTGGCAGCAGGGTGCCGCGCTGCTCGACTGGGGATTCGCGCTGCCCCGGACCGCCTCGGTCGGTGTGCTGGTAAGCCCAGGCGCCGCCAACGCCGCGGCGCCGTCCGCTTCGCCGCCGCCCGCCTCGGTACCGCCGCAGGCGCTGCCCGGCGGCGCGTCCGGTGCCGAGCAGGGTGACCAGCTCGTCTTCGCCGGACAGCTCCGATCGGCCTCCCTGATCGGCCTCGCAGTCGGCCTAGCTCTGCTCGTGGCCGGTTTGTTTGGCTGCCGGGTGCGCACCGCAGGCAAGGCGATTTCGTCCCGCAGGGTGTGACCGTGCAGGTGTCCCGCCCGCCGTCGGCCTGGCGTAGACGGGTGGCGAAACTGGCCACGGGCGTCGCGGTGGCGTTGGTGGTGGCCGGGTGCGGGCGGGCGACGCCGGAGCCGCCACCGTCGCCCCGGCCGTCGCCGGCGCCGCCGCAGCCCGGCCTCGTGGTGCTGTCCGAGATGGATCAGCGCATCCTCTCCGACATCAGGTACGCCACGGCGCACAACTTCACTGGCCGGCCGGTGGACGGCTACCCGGAGGCACTGTGTCTGCTCACCACCCCGGCCGCCGAGGCGTTGCGCGGGGTACAGGATGCCGCGCTGGCCGCCGGGCACAGCCTCAAGGTGTACGACTGCTACCGCCCCACGCGCGCCACCGACGACTTCGTCCGCTGGGCCGGCGAGCCCGGCCAGGACGCGATGAAGACCGAGTTCTACCCCTCGGTGGCGAAGTCGGAGCTGTTCGACCTCGGGTACCTCGGCGCGCCCAGCGCCCACAGCCGGGGCAGCACCGTCGACGTCACGCTGGTCGACGTGCCGGCGCCCGAGCAGCCCCGGTACGTCCCGGGGCAGCCGCTCGTCGCCTGCACCGCCGGCCGTGCCCAGCGCTTCGCCGACAACAGCGTCGACATGGGAACCGGCTTCGACTGCTTCGACCCGTCGGCGCATGTCGGCTCGGCCCGGATCGACGCCACCGCCCGGGAGAACCGGCGGTTGCTGCGGCAGCTGATGACCGACGGCGGGTTCGTCGGCTACGACCGGGAGTGGTGGCACTTCCGCTACCGGGACGAACCCTGGCCGGACACCTACTTCGACCTGCCGGTCGCCCGCTCCTCGGCCGGCTGACCGCGACCACTCCCGCCGGGACGTCCTCGACAGCCTGCGCTGACGCAAGAAGGCCGGAGGGACCTGCCCAAGCCTGCGGTTTCTCGGCGCGGCGGGTGGACACCACCTAGCCAGCGCGCCCCCGATCGGCCACCTCACCCCACCGCCTGTGGGCAGGCTCACTGCGCCTACGCGCGTTGCGCGACATCGGTGCGCTGCCGTGGGTGCAGGGCGTCGCGGTCATGCCGGACGTGCGCTTCGGCAAGGGCGCCACCGTGGGCTTGGTCATCGCCATGGGCACGCTCGGCGGTGGGAACCACTTCATCGAGGTCTGTCTGGAGCAGGGCGGCGTCGGCCACGGAAGGGTCTGGCTGATGCTGCACTCCGGGTCCCGCAACATCGGCAAGGAACTGGCCGAGCGGCACATCGCGGTGGCCCGCCGGCTGCCGCACAACGCCGGCCCGCCCGACCGGGACCTGGCGGTCTTCCTCGCCGGCACGCCGGAGATGGACGCCTACCGCCGGGACCTGTGGTGGGCGCAGGAGTACGCGCGCCGCAACCGTGCGGTGCTGCTCGCCGTGCTGATGAACCTGGTGCGGGAGCGGTTCCTGCGGGTCGGCTACAACGAGCCGATCAGCTGCCACCACAACTACGTATCCGAGGAGCACTACGAGGGGGTGGACGTGTTGGTGACGGGTAAGGGAGCGATCCGGGCGGTCCGCGGTGACCTGGGCATCATCCCCGGGTCGATGGGCACCGGCTCGTACATCGTGCGGGGCGCCGGCCACGAATGGGCGTACTGCTCGGCCTCGCACGGGGCGGGGCGGCGGACGTCCCGGGCGCAGGCGAAGCGGACGTTCAGCGTCGAGGACCTGGCGGCGCAGACGTCGGGTGTCCAGTGCCGTAAGGATGCCGGCGTGGTCGACGAGATCCCCGGCGCGTACAAGGACATCAACGAGGTGATGGCACAGCAGCAGGACCTGGTCGAGGTGGTCGCGCACCTCAAGCAGGTAATCCGCGTGAAGGGTTGACAGGTTGGACCGGCGCCCGTCGGGGGGCGGGCGCCGGTCGTATCCCGATGCGGGTTCACGCGCACTCCGGCCGGGCCGAACTCGGCGTCCCGTCTCTTGGTCAGTAGGTCCGGGGCGCCTTGCCCGCCCCGTAGAGCCAGGCGCGAGACTCGCGACCAGATGGAACGGTGCCTTCAGGTAGACGTCGACGGTCAGGCAGGCTCCTAGCCTCCGTTCTCGGAGTGTTCCAACGGGTGTTCCAATCCGTGCCCTTCTCTGCGGGCGTGCGTCGTCCGCACGTCCTGCCGATGCGTGAGTATCTATATCTCAAGGGTCCGACGCCAAGGTCAACACCGAACGCGAGAATGGCTCATCAATGGCCGGTTGCCGGCGTCCGCCCACCTGAGCCGCCCCCGGTGTGACCGGGGCGGATGTGGTACGCCGGATCACGCCGGACCGCAGCGGTCGAGCAGGATCGCGACCCCGTCGCCGGTGAGGTCCCCGCAGTAGGCTCCGCGCCCGGTCATCGCCATCGTGAGGGCGAGCGTCGATCCGGCCACCAGGGGCCCCGAGCCGGTGGTGAAGGGCCCGTCGTCCGCCGCCAGGCGCAACCCGCCGATCCGGCCCTTCGCGAGCACGGTGAGGTCGGAGCCGGCGAAGTACCCGGCGACCCGCGTGACGGTGCCGATCGGGTACGGGCGACGGATGCCCAGCGGTCGGCGGATGTCCTCGCCGTGCACGATCTGCTCCCCGAGCATCGCCAGCACCGGCAGTGGCGGCTTGGTGGTGCTGGCGATGACCCGCCGAAACCGGTCGAGGGTTTCTTCGGGGCTGACGCCCAACTGCTCGGCCAACCGCATGGCCACCTGTCGGTCGAAGTCGAACCGGCACCGGAGCACGCCCAGCATCCAGCGAGCCGGGGTGAGGCTCGCCGCTGCGGTGAGGTGGGCGAGAACCTCACGCACCGTCAACCCCGCACACAGCGACGGCGTCGACCAGCGGTCGGTGACCAGGCCGGTGAGGTCGGCCGCCAGTGCCGCCCGCTCGGCGTGGACCAGCGACCAGTCGTGGATGCGGTCGAGTTTCGTCGTCGGCTCGGTCATGTCGGTGGATCTCCTGTCGGGTCGGCGGTCGTGCCCTGTCGAGGAGAAGACTCCCGGCGTGGGGCAGAATCGTCGCTCGTGAACGACCATTCCTCGGAGCCGGGCGCCGCCGCGCCGCGCGGCGCCGACGATGCCGATCTCGTCCGGGCGCGAGCGGGGGACGATACCGCGTTCGGTCGGGCGGTGGCGCCGCTGCGCCGGGAACTGCACGTGCACTGCTACCGGATGCTCGGTTCCGTGCACGACGCCGACGACGCCGTGCAGGAGGCCCTGCTAAGGGCCTGGCGGGGGATCGGTCGCTTCGAGGGTCGCGGCTCGCTGCGGGCGTGGCTCTACGCCATTGCCACCCGCATCTGCCTCGACGCCGTCGAGACGCGCCGGCGACGCGCGATGCCGGTCGATCTCGGTCCGTCCAGCGAACGGGTGGTTCTCGACGGCGTACCCCGGACCGACACGGCCTGGCTGGGCCCGTACCCGGACGTCGGGGCGGCCGGCGGAGCGACTGGGCCGCATGCCCGCTACGAGCAGCGGGAAGCCGTCGAGCTCGCCTTCGTCGCCGCCCTGCAACACCTGCCCGGCAACCAGCGGGCCGCGCTGCTGCTCTTCGAGGTCCTCGGCTTCTCGGTCGCCGAGATCGCGGCGATGATGGGCACCTCCGTCACGTCGGTGAACTCGGCGTTGGCGCGGGCACGCCGGGTCGTCGCCGAGCGGGTGCCGGCACCGACGCAACAACAGACGCTGCGCGACATCGGAGACGCGCGACTACGACAGATCGTCACCGCGTTCGCGGCGGCGTTCGAACGCCAGGACGTGGACGCCCTGGTCGCGCTGCTGACCGAGGACGTCACGTGGTCGATGCCACCGCTGGCGCAGTGGTACGCCGGGCTGGACGCGGTCGTCGACTTCGCCGCACAGGTACCGCTGGGCCGCTGCCCCAGCTGGCGTCCCCTGTCAACCAGCGCAAACGGTCAGCCGGCCGTCGCGTTCTACCTGGGTGCCGACCGCATCAGTGAACATCATGGCTGGTCGATCACCGTGCTGACGCTACGCGGCGAACAGATCGCCGGCATCACCTCGTTCGTCGGCAGTGACTACTTCGCCCTGTTCGCACTGCCGTCCAGCATCGCCGGCGGAGCAGCCGCCGGCTAGCTCACCGGGGTGTCGTGCCGAGCGGCGCGGTGGCGTTGAGGGTCACCGGCACGGGGATCTCCCGGCACTTCTGCAGGCCGCCGAGCCCGGCTTCACCAGGGCGTGACCGCCGGGTAACAGGGGCGGGAGGTATGACGCTTTCGCGATGACAAACATCGAACGGTAAGGATCTATATTTACAAACATCGATCGCGACGTGTCGGCGCGCCGCGTAGTCCCCAGGGGAGTATCTGATGATCCGACGACAACTGCTGCGCGCGGCAACCGCCGCGCTGGCGGCGGTACTGGCGGCGACCGGTGTGCAGGTGGCCACCACCGCGACCGCCGCCTCGGCCGCCCGGACCGTCTACTACGACGCCAGTCGGGCCGGCGAGTTCCGGACCAACTTCGACCAGGCCGCGCAGATCTGGAACAGCCGGGTCAGCAACGTCCGGCTGGTGCCGGGTACGCCCGCCAACGTCACCATCCTGGTCGACAGCGGCTGGCCTCGGGCGCAGGTCACCGGGCTCGGTTCCGGCCGGATCTGGATGGGCTGGCAGGCGGTCAACCAGGGCTATCACCGCACCCGGATCGCCACCCACGAGTTCGGCCACATCCTCGGCCTGCCCGACCGGCGCACCGGACTCTGCTCCGACCTCATGTCCGGCAGCAGCGCCCTGGTCTCCTGCACCAACGCGAACCCGAGCGCCGCCGAGGCGAGCCGGGTCAACCAGCTCTTCGCCGGCAGCCGGAGCGCGTCGGAGGCCTCCGCCACGTACACCTGGACGGAGGAGGACGACGCGGACTTCGGCACGTTCGTGGTCGGTGGCCGGCCGGCCACAGAGAACTACCCCTGGCTGGTCTACACCTCCGGCTGCACCGGCACTCTGATCAAGGCCAACTGGGTGGTCACCGCGAAGCACTGCCCGACCCCGTCGTCGGTCCGGGTGGGCAGCACCAACCGCAGCAGCGGCGGCACGGTGGTCCAGGTGAGCCGGGCGGTCAACCACCCGAGCATCGACGTGAAGCTGTTCCAGTTGTCCAGCTCCGTCAGTTACGCCCCGGCGCGGATCCCGACCAGTTCCGGCGCGGTCGGCACCGCGACCCGGATCATCGGCTGGGGCCTGACCTGCCCGGTACGCGGCTGCGGCTCGGCACCGACGACCGCGTACGAACTGGACACGTCGATCGTGTCGGACAGCCGGTGCAGCGGCATCAACGCCACCTACGAGATCTGCACCAACAACCCCAACAGCTCCGGTGCCTGCTACGGCGACTCCGGCGGCCCGCAGGTGCGCCGCGTCAACGGAGTCTGGCAGGTGATCGGCGCGACCAGCCGCTCCGGCAACAACAACGCCACCTGCGCCACCGGCCCGTCCATCTACGGTGACCTCTCCTCCATCCGCTCCTGGATCAACACCCAGGTCGGCGGCCTCCCCGCCTGACGCTCTTGTCGATCAAGCAGTTGTGGCACCTGATGAAAGTCCCGATCCGGGGCAATCCGGGTGCCACAACTGCATGATCGACGGGGTGGGTGGCGGAGGTTCTTATGGCGGCGAGCGAGATCCGTCCGGGAAGGGTGCGGATGCCCGTCGGGGCGGGTGGTCGAGCGGGCGGAAGAGGGTGGGATAGTTGCTGGTCGTGAACAGGTATGGGGTATTGATTCTGCCCGCGAGCAATCGGGTTTACGCGGGCGCCGCCGTCGAGCTGACGCGGGCGGAGCTGGAAATCTTCGGCGGCTCGGTGCTCGGCGGGCGGATCGGTGCGGTGCGGACGGCGACCATCGGCGGGGCCCGCTACGTCACGTTCGACGTCGAGGGCGGACTGAGCGAGCGGGACGCCGCGCTGCTCGGCAACCTCTCCAGCGTGTACGCGCTCTTCGAGTTCGTCGATGACCTGCTGCGCCCGGTGCCGCTCAGTCGACTGGACCGTTTCGACGACGATCTGATTACCATTCAGAAGTACCAGGGCAAGACCAACGAGCAGTTCACCAAGCTGCTGCTCAATGTGACGCTGCTCGCCTCGGACTGGGCCGGTGACCTGCTGACCAGGCGGTTCCGGGTGATCGACCCGCTGTGTGGCCGGGGCACCACCGTCAACCAGGCGATGATGTACGGCTTCGACGCCGCCGGACTGGACCGCGACAGCAAGGACTTCGAGGCGTACCAGGCGTTCCTCACCACCTGGCTCAAGCGCAAGCGGATCAAGCACCGGGTGCTGGAATCCGGACCGGTACGCCGGGAACGCAAGGTCGTCGGCCGGCGGCTGCGGATGGAGGTGGCCGCCTCGAAGGAGGCGCAGAAGGCCGGCGACGTGCAGTCGGTCGACGTGGTCAACGCTGACACCACCCGGGTCGGCGAGTTCTTCCGGCCGGAGAGCGTCGACCTGGTGGTCGCCGACGCGCCGTACGGAGTGCAGCACGGCAGCCGTACCGCCGAGACGGGGCTGGCCCGCGACCCGCTCGCGCTGCTCGACGCCGCCGTGCCGGGCTGGGTGCGGCTGCTGCGCCCCGGCGGCGCTCTCGGCATCTCGTGGAACACCAACGTGGCCCGGCGCGAGGCCGCCGCCGAGCAGTTGACCGCCGCCGGCCTCACCGTCCTCGACCACGGCCCCTGGCAGGCGCTGAGCCACCGCGTGGACCAGGCCATAGTCCGCGACATCCTGGTAGCCCACAAACCCGGCCAGCCAAGCCCTCCCTCGCCGATCTAGGGACAACCGCTGCCAGGTGATCTCCTGCGACGGCGATTACCCCTAGATCGGCGAGGGGGCTAGCGGGGTTGGGCCTGGGGGCGGGTGTTGGTGGGGCCGAAGGCGGTGAGGAAGCGGTCGCGGAAGGCGTCCATCCGCCAGACCGGGGCGCTCGCGTCGGGGGTCAGACCCTCCTGCCAACCCCAGTCATCGATCCGCTCCAGTACCGTCGGGTCCTTGGCCACGATGTGGATCGGCACGTCAGGGCTGGGATTCTCGCCCGTCACCACCGGCGCCGGCTGGTGGTCACCCAGGAAGACCAGCACCGTGTCGTCGTCGCCGTACGTCTCCAGGTAGGAGATCAGGGTACGCAGCGTGTAGCTGACCGAGTGCCGGTAGCCGGTCCGGGCCTGCGCGGTCGGGGTGCCGATGATGCCCTGGCGGAACACCTCCCCGTCGTCGATGTCGTCCCAGCCGACCAGCGACGGCACTTTGGTCCACGGCGAGTGGCTGGAGACCAGGGCCAGCTCGGCCATCACCGGCCGGTTCCGCTCACCGGCGAGTTCCCGCTGGTGGAAGGCGTGCACGGCGAACTGGTCGGGCATCGGGGCGAAGGCGAACTTCGGACCCTGGTAGCCCAGGTCCGGCCCGCTGTAGAACTGCTCGTAACCGTAGAACGCCCCCTCCGGCCACGCCTGGTTCACTGCCGGCATCACCCCGACCGTCCGCCAGGCCGCCCGTTGGAACGCCTCGCCGAGGGTGAACCGGTCGGTGGCGAGCAGGTTGCGATGCCGCTGGTTGTTGTCGACCCACAGCCCGGACAGCAGGGTGGCGTGGGCCAGCCAGCTCGCCCCGCCGATGGTCGGTGAGGTGAGAAAGCCGCTGCGGGAGGCGAAACCAGCTGCCTCCAGCCGGCCCGCGCCGTCGTCCAGCACCCGCTGGATCGAGGCGAAATCCGGATCGATGACCGCGTCGCGGCCGTAGCTCTCCACGAAGGCGAACAGCACGTTCTTGTCGCGCAGCCCGGTCAGCAGCTGGTCGCCGGGCATGTCGCGGAACGGGTCGATCCCGACCTCGTCGGCGAACTTCTGGCGGTCGTGGAGCCGGTCGCGGATCTCGGCGGCGTGCTCGTAGACGACGGTGGTGGCGTTGCTGTCGGCCACCGGCATGGCGGGCAGGATGCGTATCCCGAAGGCGGCGACCACCGCCCACACCACGACCAGCGTCGCGACGGCCCGCGTGGTGCCGGTCCGGTGTCGGACCAGGAACCCGGACAGCCGTACGGCGGACAGTGCGGTCAGCACCGGCACGGCCAGCAGCAGCAGCCCGACACCGATCGCGATGCCGATCGCGCCGGGCCGGCCGATCGACTCGGCCACGAAGCCGAACGCCTCGTCGAGCAGCGACCAGTCCAGTACCAGGTCGAACGGGCGGCCCAGCGACGAGTAGAAGCCCAGGTCGCCGACCTTCACCACGGCGACGAGTCCGAGCAGTACCCCGGCCGCCACCGCCACCACCCGGCGGGGTCGGCCGGGCAGTGCGAGCAGGAGGGCGGCCAGCAGCAGCGCCTCCAGCGGGATGCGCAGGAACGCGCCGGGCTCCAGCTGCCACGGCCGGTTGGGTAGGGTCAGCGCGCCCAGCACCAGCATCGCGGCCAGGACCGTGACCACCCGGGTGGCGATCCGGTGCCGGCGGGTGCCCGGCTCGGTCTCGCCGTCGGCTCCGGGGCCGGGTGATCCGTCCTCGTCGGCCGTGCCTGGCTCGACGTCAAGCGGCGCGGTGGCGGGACCGGCGGGGTCGGCGCCGGGTACGGATCTCGGGTCGGAGATCGACAATGGGGTCTCCCAGGTCAGCGCAGCGACAGTACGGGCGCGGTGGACAGGTCACGGTCCTCTGCCCGCTCGGTCCGGCGGGCGCCGATCGGCACCGTCGGCACCAGCAGGGCAGGTACCGGCCGGACCGTCGCGGTCCGCCGCCGCCACAGCCAGGTGACGTCCCGCCCGAACGACTCGACCAGCAGGCAGAGCGCTGTCATCAGCACGAGGGTGGTCGCCAGGCCCGGCAGCACCTGGGAGGCGGCGACCGCGAGCATGATCCCCTGAACCGCGGCGACCACCTTACGCCAGTACCGGTGCGGCAACTGCTTGTTCATCCAGGGCAGTACCCAGCTGGCGGCGAGAAACGCGTACCGCATCACGCCGATGGCGAGCACCCAGATCCCGGCCGAGGGGGCGACGTAGAGGCTCAGTATCAGCACCAGGAACGAGTCGACCTCCATGTCGAAGCGGGCGCCGAGGGCGCTGACCGTCTTCGTGCGGCGCGCCACCTTGCCGTCGACGGCGTCGAGCGCCAGCGCTACCGTGGTCAGCGTCACCAGCACGGCCACGGGCGCCGGACGGCCGCCGATCAGCGCGTCGGTGATCAGCGCGGTCACCCCGCCGACCAGCAGACCGCGTCCCATCGTCACCCAGTCGGCCGGACCCAGTCGGTTCGAGCCGGCATGACGCAGGCCACGTACGAGCGCGAGGCAGGTCCCGGCACCGTACGCCAGGCCAGCCAGCCAGCCCGCGATGCCGAGATCGACCGTCGTGGCGAGCGCCACCAGTAGGACAATCTGGACAATCAACCCGATCTGCGGACCGGTTCGAACTGTTGACACAGTGCCTCCGTGTTTATGATCGACGACCCTGTCAGGGAACTACGGAAAATACGACGGATCGGATCGGTCCGGACGCAGTTTGGGAGAAAAATACCGTGACGCGAATCGCCCACGCCTTCTGGCTACGCGCACCGGGCGAGGGTGAGATCCGTCCGTTGACGCTGACCGAGCCGGGCGCCGGTGAGGTCCTGGTACGCAGCCGTTACTCCGGGATCAGTCGGGGCACCGAGACGTTGGTCTTCGCCGGTGGCGTACCCGTCAGCCAGTACGACTCCATGCGCGCGCCGTTTCAGGAGGGCGACTTCCCGGCCCCGGTCAAGTACGGCTACCTCAGTGTCGGCGCGGTCGAACACGGGCCGGCGCACCTGCTCGGCCGGACGGTGTTCTGTCTGCATCCGCACCAGAGCGCCTACGTGGTGCCGGCGGATGCGGTAACCGTCGTCCCGGACCGGGTGCCGGCGGCCCGCGCGGTGCTCGCCGGCACCGTGGAGACCGCCGTCAACGCGCTGTGGGATGCCGCACCACTGGTCGGCGACCGGGTCAGCGTCGTCGGTGGCGGCATGGTCGGCTGCGCGGTGGCGGCCCTGCTGGCCCGCTTCCCCGGCGTCCGGGTGGAGCTGGTCGACGCCGACGCGACCCGCGCCGGGGTGGCCGCCGCCCTCGGCGTCGACTTCGCCACCGGAGAAACTGCCACCGGCGGGCGTGATCTCGTGGTGCACGCCAGCGCCACCGCGGCCGGGCTGCAACGCGGCCTGGACCTGCTCGCGCCGGAGGGCACCCTGCTCGAACTGAGCTGGTACGGCGACCGACCGGTTCAGCTCGCGCTCGGTGGGGCGTTCCACTCCGGACGGTTGACGATCCGCGGCAGCCAGGTCGGCATGGTCGCCCCCGCGCGGCGCGGCAGCCGCAGTTATGCCGACCGGATGGCGCTCGCCCTCGATCTGCTCGCCGATCCGGCGTTCGACGCGCTGGTCACCGGGCGGTCGCCGTTCGCGGAGCTACCCGACGTGCTCGCCCGGCTCAGCGGGGGTACTCTGCCCGCCCTGTGCCACCTCATTACCTACGACGGGGAGTGACCCATGTTCAGCGTGACTGTCCGTGACCACATCATGATCGCCCACAGCTTCCGCGGCGACGTCTTCGGCCCCGCTCAGCGGCTGCACGGCGCGACCTTCGTGGTGGACGCCGCCTTCCGTCGCCCCGACCTCGACGACGACGGCATCGTGGTCGACATCGGGTTGGCCGCCGACCAGCTCAAGGCGGTGCTCGGCGAGCTGAACTACCGCAACCTCGACGAGGAGCCCGCCTTCGCCGGCACCAACACCACCACCGAGGTGCTGGCCCGCACCGTCGCCGACCGGCTCGCCGACCGGGTGCGCGCCGGCGGTCTCGGCGTCGGAGCCCACGGGCTCACCGGGCTCACCGTCACCCTGCGCGAGTCACACGTCGCGTGGGCCAGCTACGAACGGTCACTGCCGGCCGCCGACGCCGGTGTGGGCACCGCCTGACGTGCCGATCCTGCACGTGGTCCTGCCGGGCGACATCGACGACCCGGCGTCGCCCAGCGGCGGCAACGGCTACGACCGACGGATCTGCGCGGGGCTCGCCGACGCCGGCTGGTCGGTGCGCGAACGTGCGGTGCCCGGTGCCTGGCCCGACCCGACCCCGGCGGAGCGGGCCGCGGTGGCCCATCTGCTGGCGGGCCTTCCGGACGCCGCGCTCATCCTGATCGACGGCCTGGTCGCCTCGGTGGTGCCGGACGCCCTCGCCGCGCACGCCCGCCGGCTGCGCCTGGTCGCGCTGGTGCACCTGCCCCGTGACGACGCCAGCGAGGCCCGCGCCCTGGCCGCCGCGACCGCCGTCGTCGCCACCAGCACCTGGACCCGCGATGCGCTGGTGCGGCGGTACGCGCTGCCCGCCCACCGGGTGCACGTCGCCGCGCCCGGGGTGGATCCGGCGGCACCCGCGCCGGGCTCACCGGCCGGGTCGGCGCTGCTCTGCGTCGCGGCGGTCGCCGCACACAAGGGGCACGACGTGCTGGTCGAGGCGCTCGCCGCGGTCGCCGACCGATCCTGCACGCTGACCTGTGTCGGACCGCTGCACCGGGAACCGGAGTTCGTCGACCGGCTGCGTGACCGGATCGCCGTCCACCGGCTCGGCGACCGGGTCCGGTTCACCGGCCCGCGTACCGGTGCCGGGCTCGACGCCGCGTACGCCGCCGCCGACCTGCTGGTGCACCCCTCACGCGGCGAGACGTACGGGATGGTCGTCACCGAGGCGTTGGCCCGCGGCGTCCCGGTGCTCGCCACAGCCGTCGGCGGGCTGCCCGACACCCTCGGGCACACGGCCACCGGAGAACGTCCCGGCCTGCTGGTGCCACCCGATGACCCATCGGCCCTGGGCGCCGCGCTCGGCCGGTGGCTCGACGACGCGGCCCTACGTGAGGACCTGCGGCGTGCCGCCCGCCACCGGCGTGCCGCCCTGCACGACTGGACGAGCACTGTGGCCCTGATCACCATGGCCCTCAAGGAGGCGTCGACATGAGCATCGATCTCCCACCCGACTTCGCGTGGTGGCTCGCGTTGCGGGAACCCGCCGACGTGGCGGCCCGGTCGACGGATCTGGTCGACACGGTCCGCGCGGCGCTGGCCGGCGGTGCACCGTTCGTCGTGCACGACCTCGGTGCCGGCACCGGCTCGCTGGGCCGCTGGCTGGCCCCGCTGCTGCCGGGGCCGCAGCACTGGATCCTCTACGACCAGGATCTGGACCTGCTGGCCCGGGCCCGCGCCGGCATGCCCGGTACCGCCGCCGACGGCACGCCGGTGACGGTCGAGACGCGCCGGGGTGACCTGACCCGGCTGACCGCCACCGAACTGGCCGACGCCTCCCTGGTCACCGCCTCGGCGCTGCTCGACATGCTGACCGCCGAGGAGGTTGACCAACTGGTCGCCGCCTGCGCGAAGGCCGGCTGCCCGACGCTGTTCCTGATCTCGGTGACCGGTACGGTGCGACTGACCCCGGCCGATCCGTTGGACGCCGAGGTCGGTGCGGCGTTCAACGCCCACCAGCGCCGTGCCGTCGGCGGCCGGCGGCTGCTCGGCCCGGACGCCGCCGAGCACTGCGCAGCCGCCTTCGCCCGAAACGGCGTGGTCGCCGACGTCCGCCCCAGCCCGTGGCTGCTCGGCCCGGGAGAGGCCACCCTGGCGGCCCACTGGTTCACCGGTTGGCTCGCCGCCGCCCGCGCCCAACGACCGGAGCTGACCGACCGCACCGGCGAGTACGCGCGACGTCGGCTGGCTGAGGCTGAAACCGGCCGGCTCGGGGTAATGGTCGATCATGTTGACCTGCTGGCCCTGGGCCGTTGAACCGGCGGCCCGCCCGCTGCGTGCCTACAGTCAGGAAAGATCGTCATGCCTGGGGAGGCGCGAGTGGGGGACGAAGCTGGTGGCGCCGTGTCCACGGCCGCCCCGCTGGGCCGGTCGTTCTGGGCAGGGGTACGGCTGGCGCTGGGGCTCTGCGTGATCGTGGGGCTGCTGTGCTGGCTCGGCACCGGACCGTTCCTGGCCGGTCTGCGGCTGATCGACGCGCCTGCGCTGGCCGCCGCGCTCGCCATCGGTGTGCTCACCACGTTCTGCACCGCCTGGCGCTGGAGCCTCGTCGCCGGTGGTCTCGGCGTGGGGCTGCCGCTGCGGGACGCGGTGGCTCACTCCTACCGGGCGGTGTTTCTCAACGCGACCCTGCCCGGCGGGATCCTCGGTGACGTGCACCGCGCGGTGCGGCACGGCCGGGACGTCGGTGACGTCGGTCGCGGCATCCGGGCGGTCGTGTGGGAACGGATCGCCGGGCAGGTGGTGCTGGTCGCCGTAGCCGTGGTGCTGTTGTTCGCCTTCCCGTCGCCGGTGCGGCCGTTCCTGCCGGTGGCGACCGCCGTGGTGGTGGCGTTGCTTGTCGCCGTCCTGCTGGCCGGCCGGTTGCTCCCACACACCGGCGCCTCCCGCTTCACCCGGACGGTGGGCACCGCCGTGTCCGACGTGCGAAGTGGACTGCTGGCCCGGCGTACCTGGTTCGGTGTGCTGCTCGCCTCGGCGCTCGCGATCGCCGGACACCTCGCGACGTTCCTGGTGGCGGCGCGCACCGCGGGGTCCACCGCACCGTTGAGCCTGCTGCTGCCACTGACCCTGCTGGCCCTGCTCGCGATGGGGGTACCGGCCAACGTCGCCGGGTTCGGTCCCCGCGAGGGGGTGGCCGCGTGGGCGTTCGCCGCCGCCGGCCTGACCGCCGCCGAGGGGGTGGCCACCGCGACGGTGTACGGCGCTCTCGTGCTCGTCGCGAGCCTGCCCGGAGCCGCCGTGCTGCTGGCTCGACGCCTCCGTGTACCAGCCACCGTCTGACGAGGAGAACCATGTCCGAATCACTGCCTGCCGCCACCGTCCGGACGCAGGTCACCGTGCCGCTGCGGTTCTCTGACGGCTACACCACCACGGCCCGGTTGTACACCTTCGACGGGCTCGTCGACGGCCGGGAACACCTGGCTTTCGCCCTCGGTGACACCAGCGGCTCGAGGGAGCGGGACGCGCGGGTGCCACTGGTCCGTCCGCACAGCGAGTGCCTCACCGGTGACGTGTTCGGCAGTCAACGGTGCGACTGCGGCCCGCAGCTACGGGAGGCGGTGCAGCGGATCGCCGACGTCGGCGGCTACTTGCTGTACCTGCGCCAGGAGGGCCGGGGCATCGGCCTGTACGCCAAGCTCGACGCGTACGCGTTGCAGGACGCCGGGTTGGACACCTACGAGGCCAACGTGGCGCTCGGCCACGACGAGGACGAGCGCGACTACACGGTGGCCGTCCAGATGCTCGCCGCGCTCGGCGTCGGACCGGTCGCGGTGCTGAGCAACAATCCGGAGAAGACCGAGCAGTTGGGTCGGCTCGGGGTGACCGTGACCGAGCAGGTACCCACCGGCGTCTTCCTCTCTCCGGCCAACGCCGACTATCTCGCGGCCAAGGCCGACCGGGCCGCCCGCGCCGCCGACCTGCCGTTCGTGCGGTGACCGGCTCGCCCACGGCCACCCAGCCGTACGTGCTGCTCAGCTGCGCCACCTCGATCGACGGTTATATCGACGACGCCACCGACGAGCGGCTGCTGCTGTCCAACGACGCGGACCTCGACCGCGTCGACGCGGTCCGGGCCGACTGCGATGCGATCCTGGTGGGCGCCGGCACCGTCCGCCGCGACGATCCCCGGCTACTGGTGCGGAGTGACCGCCGCCGGGCCGAACGCCTCGCCGGTGGGCTGCCGGCCTCGCCGACCCGGGTGACCGTGACGGGCTGCGGCGACCTGGACCCCGGTGCCCGGCTCTTCACCGTCGGTGACACCGATCGGATCGTCTACAGCGCCAGCGGTGGGGTGGAGAAGACCCGATACCGGCTGGGTGAGCTGGCCACCGTTGTCGATGCCGGTGACCCGCTCGACCTGGTACGCGTGTTGGCCGACCTCGCCGACCGGGGTGTACGCCGGCTGCTGGTGGAGGGCGGCGCGGTGATGCACGGCCAGTTCCTCGCCGCGGGCCTGGCCGACGAGCTTCACCTGGTGGTGGCACCGTTCTTCGTGGGGGACAGGCGGGCGCCGAGGTTCGTCGGCGAGGGCAGCTTCCCGTGGCATCCGGGGCGGCGGGCCAGGGTGCTGGAGGCGCGTCAGATCGGTGACGTGGTGCTGACCCGTTACGCCCTGTCCGAGCGCTGCCCGGCGGACTGAGCACCGGGAACAGGAACGGCGCGGTCGCGCTCACACCAGCCCGAGCCCGATGGCGAGTCGGTGCTGACGTGAACCGTTCCGGTGGCGGTGCGGGCGAAAACGCCGTGCCTGCCGAGGGTGATGACGATGGTGTCGGCGGCGATTCGCTCGTGGAGCGCGGTGGCGAGGCTGTCGGCTTGGTCGAGGTTGGTCTGCACGAACGCGACATGACGATTGCTCGCGGCCGATGACACGGCTTCGGACAGCGGGTCACCGCCGAGATTGAGCAGCAGCGGTGCCCGGCTGGCGGTGATCGCGGCGGTGGAACACCTGGCAACACTGTGCTCAAACCCCGCCGCGTCAGCTCGCCACATCTACCAACACTGGGGCTGGCAACCCGTCGCCACGCCTATCCACTCGGTATACCACCGATGGATGTCCTCGTCCTTCAGCTTCGAGAAGCAGCAGACAGAAGCAGCAGACCTGTCCTGAAGTGACATCAGCGGTACCGGTCGCCTGGCGTGGCGGGGCGGTCGAGGAACATCAGGCGGGCCTGCTTGTGCGGCAGTTCGATCAGGGGGCCTTCGACGAAGCCGGCCCGGCGCAGCCGGGCGACCGCCTTGTCGTTGCGGGCGTCCGGCTCCATCACGAGCCGTCGGCGGCGACGGTCGGTGAAGACGAAGGCGACGAACTCGTCCAGCAGGACGCCGGTGAATCCTGGCTCGGGCCGCACCGGGGTACCGATCAGCAGGTGCCCGCCGTGGTCGCCGGGGCGCACCGGGTAGCACTCGCCGACCGGGTCGTGCTCCGGTTCGTAGGTCTGGAACAAGGCCACCGGCTTCCCGTCGCGCAGGGTGAGGTACGCGTGATGGGTGGGCAGTGAGTCGACGAACCGGTAGGTTTCGGTGACCCGGTCCCGGTCGGCGTCCCGCATCCCCCAGAACCGGGCCCGTTCCTGGCTGATCCAGGAATGGATCACATCGGCGTCGGCGTCCGGGTCGACCGGCCGGAAGGTGACCACACCGAATCGGGGCACCTGCCGTTCGTAGTGATGGCGGTCAGTCATCGTGCTCCTCGGTCAGTCGGTCCCAGTCGCAGGTGGCCTGGATCAGGTCGCCCTGTACCCACAGCGGCAGCTGATCGGCGTGGTGCGGCCCGGCGCCAGTGGCGCCGAGCGGCACCACCCACCGGCTGTCCGCCCGCTCGGCCAGGTCCCACACGTAGCGGGCCGCCGGCCCGCGCAGGCACAGGTCGGTGACGCCGGGAACGCTGGAGGTGGCAAGCACGCAGTCGTGGTCACCGGATAGTTGCGGCCCCGGGGGCGCGGCCGGGTCGGGCAGCGCCTGCCACGGCACCAGCCGGTGCCGCTCACCCCAGCGGCGGTTGTCCCCGTCGGCGGCCACCTCCTCCAGGGCCTCGCGCAGCACCTCGGCGCGGTCGAGGCCGGGCAGGTCGGCGTGCAGCAGGGGGACCACGGCGTACCCGATCCGGGGCAGCAGGGCCAGCCATGGCCGGAACACCTCCGGGTGGGCGGAGGGTTCGGTCAGCGCCGCGAACGCGGGGTGGGCGGCGAGCCGGCGGGTCACGGCCGCCCGCAGGTCGGCGAAGGACGCGGCGTCGACGCTGTCGGTGGCCATCCGTCGGTCCCACGCCAGCAGGCGTTCCCGCAGCCCGACGGCGGCAGGACCGAGCCCGTCGGGCGCGGCGAGCAGCTCCAGCAGCGGCGCTGCGGCGGCCAGGTAGGTGTCGGCGTGCACGGCCGCCAACTGCTCGGAGCGCCAGTCGCCGGCGGTGTCCAGCAGCTCGCGGATCCGGTCGGCCCGGTACGGCGGTGCGAACTCCACGCCGAGCGCGGCGGCGATGCCACGGTCGTTGGCCATCACCGCCACCTGGTCGACCGGTGTCTTCGGCATCGGGTGCCAGCCCTGCCAGGTGTGGTCGGCCGCCCAGCCGGGGACCATCCGCAGCGCGTTGTCGGGATGTCGCCGAGGCACCCGGCCGGCCACCCGGTGCAGCAGGCCGCCAGCGGTGTCGGCGGCCAGCACCACGTTGACCGGCTCGACCCAGCCGTCCAGCGCCGCGTCGACGTCGCCGACGGTACGCGCCCGTAGTAGCGCCGGCAGCACGCCGAAGCCCAGCTCACCGAGGACCCGGGGCGGGTACCGCAGGCTGAGCGTGACGGCCGGGTCGTCGTCCGGTCCGCCGGACACCAGTGGCCCCCGCTCGGTTTCGATCACCTCGACCTCGACCGCGTCGGCGCCGGTGACCTCGATTGTCTCGACGTGCCGGTGCGCGGGCCGCCAGCCCTCCGGCCCGTACGCCTCCACCCGGTCGCCCTGGCGGCGTAGTCGTTCGGCGTACCCGTCCTGGTAGTCGGCCATCGCGTTGGTGATGGCCCAGGCGACTCCGCCAGCATGGCCGAAGTGCGGGATGCCCGGAACACCGGGCACGGCGAAGCCGAGCACGTCGTACTCCGGGCAGGCCAGGCGGATTTGCTGGTAGATGCCGGGCGCCTCGATGAACCGGTGTGGATCACCGGCGATCAGGGCGGCACCCGCAGCGGTGCGTTCGGCGGAAAGCAGCCATCCGTTGCTGCCCGAGGTGACGTGGCTGTCAGCGGCGAACAGGCCGGTCGCCTGCGGGCCGAGTCGGCGGGCCACGTGGTCGCGCCAGAGTTTGGTGCCGAAACCGGCGAACAGCACGTGGTGGCTGAGCCAGACCCCGAGCGGCGTCCACGGCTGCCAGCGGCCCGGTCGCAGGCCGGTGGCGGAGAACTCCGGGGCCCGCGCCGCACCGACGGCCAGAGTGGCGTTGACCCCGTCGACGTAGCGACCCATCCACTGCGCGGTGGCCGGATCGAGAGCGGCGTGGCAGCGTCGCGCGGTGTCGTCGAGCCGGGCCCGACGGGCGAAGTAGTCCCAGGCCACCGCCTCGGCGCCGAGGAAGGAGGCGGAGGTACCCTGGGAGCGGTGCCGTTCGACCTCGATCTGCCAGGCCCGGTCCAGCGCGGTGACCCGGCCCTGGGCGAAGGCCAGCGACACGTGGTCGTCGGCGCGCAGGTGCGGGATGCCGTACGCGTCGCGATAACGCCGCTCGCTCACGGTGCCACCGTACCGACTCGGGCACGGGCCGCCGGGATCACCAGCGGGGTGCCGGTCTCGGGGTCGTCGATGATCCGGCAGGGTAGCCCGAAGACCTCCTCGACCAGTTCGGCGGTGACGATCTGCCGGGGTTCACCGGCGGCAACCACCCGCCCGTCGCGCATCGCGATCAGGTGGCTGGCGTAGCGGGCGGCGTGGTTGAGGTCGTGCAGCACCGCGACCAGGGTGCGGTCCTGCTCCTCGTGCAGCCGCGCGCACAGGTCGAGCACCTCGACCTGGTGGGCGATGTCGAGGTAGGTGGTCGGTTCGTCCAGCAGCAGCAGCGGAGTTTGTTGGGCCAGCGCCATGGCCAGCCAGACTCGCTGCCGTTGGCCGCCGGAGAGCTCGTCGACCAGCCGGTCGGCCAGGTCGCCGACTCCGGTGGCGGCCATCGACTCGGCCACCACCCGCTCGTCGTCGCGGGACCACTGCCGCAGCAGCCCCTGGTGCGGATAGCGACCCCGGGCCACCAGTTCGGCGACGCCGATGCCGTCCGGGGCGGTCGGCGACTGTGGGAGCAGCCCGAGCGTACGGGCCACGGAGCGGGCGGGCCGCCGGTGGATGTCCTCACCGTCGAGCAGCACCGACCCGGCGGCCGGCTTGAGCAGCCGGGACAGGGCACGCAGCAGGGTGGACTTGCCGCACGCGTTGGGGCCGATGATGACGGTGAACGAGTGGTCGGGCACGGCGACGGTCAGCTCCTCGGCGACGATCCGCCGGTCGTAGGCGAGCCGCAGCCCGCTGCCACCAAGCCGGGAGATCGGCATGCTGGTTGCTCCGTTCTGGTTGGGGTTCGTCACAGCGGGCCCGCCGGCCTGGTCGTCGTCACAGCCGGCCTGCCCGGCGTTCGGTGGCCAGCAGCCAGGCCAGGTAGCCGCCGCCGATCACGCCGGTGACCACACCGACCGGGAGTTGGCCGGGTAGGACGCGCAGCGCCACCTGGTCGGCCAGGACGATGATCAGCGCACCGATCATCGCCGCCGGCAGCAGGTTGACTCCGGGCGCCCGGGTCAGCCGGCGGGCCAGGTGCGGTGCGGTGAGCGCGACGAACGAGACCGGTCCGGCGGCGGCCGCCGCCAGGGCGACCAGCAGTACGGCCGCGGCGAGCAGCAGCATCCGGAGCCGGTGCACGTTCACCCCCAGCCCGCTGGCGGCCTCGTCGCCCAGTTCGGTCATCCGTAGCGCCGGAGAGCAGGCGAGCAGCACCGGCACCAGCACCGCGAGGGCGGCCAGCAGCGGCGCGGCGTCGGACCAGCCGCGGCCGTCCAGGCTGCCGGTGAGCCAGAGCATCGCCCGGGAGGCGCTCATCAGCGGTACCCGGGTCATCAGGTAGCCGTTGACGCCGGTGAGGATGGCCGACATGCCGATACCGACCAGGACCAGTCGGTAGCCGTGCACGCCACGCCGCCAGGCGACCAGGTAGATGAGCACGCCGGTCGCGATGCCGCCGAGGGCCGCGGAGCCGGCGAGAGCGGCGCTGCTGCCGCCGACGGCCACGACGACGAGTGCGCCGGTCGCCGCGCCCTGGGTGAAGCCGAGCACGTCCGGGCTGCCCAGCGGGTTGCGGACCAGCGACTGGAACACCGCCCCGGCCAGTCCGAGCGCGGCGCCGACGGACAGCGCGGTGACCAGCCGGGGCAGCCGCAGCTCGGTGACGATGAACTTTTCGGCGGGGCTACCGCCGCCGGTGAGGGTGCGCAGCACGTCGGCCGGGGACATCGGGTAGTCGCCGTGACCGACGGCCAGCACTCCGGCGGCGAGGGCGAGCAGCAGGCCGGCGGCGCCGACGGCGAGGGCGCGGGGGCGCAGCCGCAGTGAGAACCGGCGGGCGGTACGAATAACGATCATGGTTGGGTCGTCCTCGTCCGGGTCACCAGCGACAGGAAGAGCGGGCCGCCGAGCACGGCGGTCACCAGCCCGACCTGGAGTTCGCCGGGGCGGCCGAGCACCCGGCCGAGCACGTCGGCGCCGAGCAGCAGCACCGGGGCGAGCAGCGCGCAGTAGGGCAGCAGCCAGCGCAGGTCCGGCCCGGTCAGGACGCGGACCAGGTGCGGCACCAGCAGCCCGACGAAGACGATCGGCCCGCAGGCGGCTGTGGCCGCACCGCAGAGCAGGGTGATGGCGACGATCACCGCCGCCCGGACCAGCGCCGGGCGGGCGCCCAGTGCCCGTGCGGCGTCGTCGCCGAGGGCGAGCGCGTTGAGCGGCCGTGCCGAGGCCAACGCCACCAGCAGCCCGACCACGATGAACGGCAGTACCCGCCGCACGGTGCCGGGGTCGGCGCCGGCCAGCGACCCGACGGTCCAGAACCGCAGCCGCTCCAGGCCGGCCGCGTCGAGCAGCATCACCGCAAGGACGTACGAGTAGAGGGCCGCGTTGATGGCCGCGCCGGCCAGGGCCAGCCGTGCCGGGGTGGCCGAGCGACCGCCACCGATGACGTAAACGCCGACGGTGACCGCGGCCGCGCCGAGCAGCGCGAACCACACCTGTCCGGTGCCGCCGCCGACACCGAACAGGGCCGCCGCGGTGGCGATCGCGGCGGCTGCGCCGGCATTGATGCCGAGCAGACCGGGGTCGGCGAGCGGATTGCGGGTCAGCGCCTGCATCGCCGCGCCGGCCACGCCGAGCGCGGTGCCGGCGAGCAGGCCGAGCAGGGTACGCGGCACGCGCAGTTGCCGGACGACCGCGTACTCGGCGGCGTCGCGGTCAGTCAGGGCCTGCCACACGTCGGCGAGCGGAATCGGCTTGGCGCCGACGGTGATGCTGAGCACCGTGACCGCGAGCAGCGCCAGCGCGGCGACGGCGAGTCCACCGGCTCGCAGGGCCGCGCGGCGGTGCATCGGTGGCGGTGTGGCCTGCGCCGACGCTTCGGAGGGTGGCGACTCGATGACGGACAGGGTGGGCTCCAGTGTGGTGCGAAACGCCGAGTGGGACTTGACAGGAGGTTAGGTTAGGTTAGCCTAACCGCGGCTGTCCATTGCCCCTCGACCATTGATCGAAAGACGACAACATGCCTGATCCCGTATCCGCCCATCGCCTCTCCCGTCGGGGTCTGTTCGCCGTCGGCGGCGCCGCCGCAGTGGCCGCCGTGCTCGGCGCCTGCGGCCGGGACGAGGCCGCAGAGCCCAGCTCCAACACCACCTCCGGACCCTGGTCCTTCACCGACGACCGTCCCGAGACGGTTACCGCGCAGGCCCGACCGGGCCGGGTGGTCGCCTTCACCGGATCTGCCGCCGCACTGGTCGATTTCGGACTCGGCCGCGAGATTGTCGGTGTCTTCGGCGAGACCAGGAAAGCTGACGGCACCGTCGAGCCGCAGGCCGGCGACCTGGACGTGGAGACCGTGGAGGTCCTCGGCAACGTCTGGGGCGAGTTCAGCGTCGAGAAGTACGCCGCGCTCCGCCCGGAGCTGCTGGTCACCCACATGTACGACCCGGGTGCGTACTGGTACGTGCCGGACGAGAGCAAGGACAAGATCCTGCCGCTCGCGCCGGTGGTGACCATCACCACCGCCCGGGTGCCGATGACCGCACCGATCGAGCGGTACGCGAAGCTCGCCGAGTCCCTCGGGGCCGACCTGTCGGCGACGAAGGTCACCGACGCGAAGGCGCGTTTCGAGGCCGCCGCCGAAGCGGTACGCCAGGCGGTCAGGGCCAACCCCGGAATCAAGGTGATGGCGGCCTCCGGCAGCCCCGACCTCTTCTACGTCTCCAACCCGCAGGTCAGCACCGACCTGATGTACTTCGCCGAACTCGGTGTCGACATCGTGGTGCCGACCGAGCTTGAGGCCGGTGACTACTTCGAGGCGCTCAGCTGGGAGAACACCGGCAAGTTCCCGGCCGACCTGATCCTGCTCGACAACCGGGGCACCGCGCTGCAACCCACCGACCTGGCCGCCAAGCCCACCTGGAAGCAGCTGCCCGCCGTGCAGGCCGGGCAGGTCACTGCGTGGGACGCCGTGCCCCGCTTCTCGTATGCCGGCTCGGCGCCGCTGCTGGAGAACCTCGCCAAGGCGATCCAGAGCGCGAAGAAGCTGACCTGACGCCGCCGGGCGGCCGGCGCGGTGGACCACTCGCCGGCCGCCCACCGCACCACCCCTCCCAGGACCCCAACGCCCGCCGCCCACCAGTCGTGCGGCGGGTTCCGGCTGCCCGAATACCGAACCGCCGAGCGTGGAGGACTTCCATGACCCTGCCGGTGCACACCGCCGAGGCGACGCCGACCCACCAGAACCCCGGGCCCACACCTGCCCGGGCCCACCTGCTCAGCGACGACACGGCCGCGCAGTACCGCCAGGCGGTCGCCGCCGGCACCGACCGGGTGGCCCGGCGGATGTCCGAGGTGACCGGACCGTTCACCGGCGTACGGCCGGACGAACTGGCGCCGCTGGTGGAGTCGATCGACCTGGACCGGCCGCTGGGGGACACCACCGCCGCGCTCGACGAACTGGAGAAGGTCTACCTACGCGACGCGGTCTGGTTCCACCACCCCCGCTATCTGGCCCACCTCAACTGCCCGGTGGTGATCCCGGCGCTGCTCGGTGAGGCGGTGCTCAGCGCGGTCAACTCCTCGATGGACACCTGGGACCAGAGTGCCGGTGGCACCCTCATCGAGCAACGGCTGATCGAGTGGACGACAGACCGGATCGGCCTCGGCCCGGCCGCCGACGGGGTGTTCACCAGCGGCGGAACCCAGTCGAACCTGCACGCCCTGCTGCTGGCTCGGGAGGAGGCCCTGTCCGGGGCCGGACCCACCGACCGGCGGATCCTGCTACCCCGACTGCGGATCATCGCCTCGGCGGCGGGCCACTTCAGCGTGCAGAAGGCGGCCAAGCTGCTCGGTCTCGCCCCGGACGCGGTAGTGGTCGTGGAGATTGGCCCCGACCGGCGGATGCGTCCCGGTGCCGTGCGACACGAGATCGCCCGCTGCCGCCGCGCCGGCCTGACCGTGATGGCCGTGGCAGCCACCGCCGGCACCACCGACTTCGGCACCATCGACCCGCTCGACGAAATCTCCGAGGTGTGCGCCACCGCCGGGGTGTGGCTGCACGTGGACGCCGCGTACGGCTGCGGGCTGCTGGTCTCGCCCACCCGCCGGCACCTGCTCGACGGCATCGAACGGGCCGACTCGGTCACCGTCGACTACCACAAGTCCTTCTTCCAACCGGTCAGCTCCAGCGCACTGGTGGTCCGGGACCGGCGTACGCTGCGGCACGCCACCTGGCACGCCGACTACCTCAACCCGGCCCGGATGGTCGCCCAACGCATCCCCAACCAGGTCGACAAGAGCCTGCAGACCACCCGTCGCTTCGACGCCCTCAAGCTCTGGCTGACCCTGCGGGTGATGGGTCCGGACGCCGTCGGCGAACTCTTCGACGAGGTCTGCGACCTGGCCGCGCGGGCCTGGGAGCTGGTCGCCGCCGACCCCCGGTTCGAGGTGCTCACCCGTTCCCACCTGAGCACGGTGGTGTTCCGGTGGCGACCCACCGGTCCGGGCCGGGACCTGGCCGACGCGGCCAACCTGCGGGCCCGGGAGGCACTGGCCGCCTCCGGCCTCGCGGTGGTCGCCGGCACCAAGGTCGACGGCCGGCAGTACCTCAAGTTCACCGTGCTCAACCCGGCCACCACCGCCGAGGACATCGCCTACGTCCTCGACCTCATCGCCGAGCACGCCGGTCGGTACGTGCACGAACACGCCGACTCAGCCGCCGCCGACCTGACCTGCCCGGTCGGCTGACCGTGCCGCCCGCGAACCCGAGCCTGGAGGGCCCGATGGACAGCCACGACTTCATCGGCATCGGCCTCGGCCCGTACAACCTCGGCTTGGCCTGCCTGACCGCGCCTCTCGCCGACCTGGACGGGCTGTTCCTGGAGGCCCGCCCCGACGTCTCCTGGCACCCCGGCATGCTGCTGGAGTCGTCGCGGCTGCAGACCCCGTTCCTGGCCGACCTGGTCACCCTGGCCGACCCCACCTCCTCCTTCTCCTTCCTCAACTACCTCAAGGAGATCGGCCGGCTCTACCCCTTCTACATCCGGGAGAGCTTCTTTCCGCTGCGGGTGGAGTACGACGCGTACTGCCGCTGGGCGGCCGGGAAGCTACCCAACCTGCGCTTCGGCCACCAGGTGACCGCCGTCGGGTACGACCCGGCGAACCAGAGCTACGTGGTGACCGCAACCGCCGGCGACCGCACCGTGACCCACCGGGCCCGGCACCTGGTGCTCGGCACCGGCACCCCGCCACACCTACCCGCCGCCTGCGCCGACCTGAACTCCGACGCGGTGCACAACTCGCGCTACCTGGCACACCGCGACGAACTGAAGGCCAAGCGGAGCATCACCATCGTGGGTAGCGGGCAGAGCGCCGCCGAGATCTACCACGATCTGCTCGGCGACATCGACGCCCACGGCTACCAGCTGAACTGGGTGACCCGCTCGCCGCGCTTCTTCCCACTGGAGTACACGAAGCTCACCCTGGAGATGACCTCGCCGGACTACGTGGACTACTTCCACGCCCTGCCCGAGCCGGCACGCTACCGCCTTGAGGCCGGGCAGAAGGGGCTGTTCAAGGGAATCTCCGCCGACCTGGTCAACGACATCTACGACCTGCTCTACGCGCGCAGCGTCCACGGCCCGGTGAACACCCGGCTGTTGACCAACACCGCACTGACCAGTGCCGCGTACGACGAGAGCACCGGTGTGCACACGCTCGGGCTGCGGCACGCCGAGCAGGGCCGCGACTTCACCCTGGACACCGAGGGGCTGGTGCTGGCCACCGGGTACCGCCACCAGGTGCCGGCCTTCCTGGAGCCGATCCGGGACCGGCTGCGCTTCGACGGTCAGGGTCGACTCGACGTCGCCCGCAACTACAGCGTCGATGCGACCGGACGCGGTGTGTTCCTGCAGAACGGCGGCACCCACACGCACAGCATCACCTCGCCGGACCTGGGGATGGGCCCGTACCGCAACGCCTGGATCATCCGGGAGATGCTCGGCCGGGAACCGTACCCGATCGAGAAGTCGATCACCTTCCAGGAGTTCGGGGTGACGGGATGAGCCCGCCCGTATACACCCGACACGATCGGCGGCTCGGCGAGTTCGCCCTGCGTACGCTGCAGGTGGACGCCGACGCCGCACTGCTGCACCGCTGGGTGACCCACCCGGCGGCGGCGTTCTGGCTGATGCAGGACGCCGACGTGGCCGCCGTGGCCGCCGAGTACCGGCGGATCGCCGCCCACCCGCACCACGAGGCATTCCTGGGGCTGTGGCGGGGCGAACCGGCGTTCCTCGCCGAACGGTACGACCCGGCGCAGGTCGAGCTGGCGGGGCTGTACGACGCGCAGCCCGGTGACGTGGGCATGCACTTCCTCTGCGCACCGGCCGAAACTCCGGTGCACGGCTTCACCCGGGCCGTCATCACCACCGTGATGGCCTGGATCTTCGCCGACCCCGCCACCGGTCGGGTCGTGGTGGAGCCGGACGTGCGTAACACCGCCGTGCACGTCCTCAATGCGGCGGTCGGTTTCGAGGTGGTCGGCCCGATCGCCAAGCCGGAGAAGACGGCCCTGTTGAGCATCTGCACCCGGGCGCGGTTCCGGGCCGCGGTTTCGGGCGCCACCGAAGCGAAGGAGCATCACCTTGACCACTCGTGACCTGGTCGCCCACCTGCGTCCGGAAACCTGGGAGCGGGCCAACCGGCTGCTGGTGCGCAAGGCCCTGGCCGAGTTCACCCACGAGCGGCTGCTCACCCCGGAGCCGGATGGCCAGCCCGCTGACGACGGCCGTCGCTGGTACGCGGTCACCGGCGACTCGGGCGCGGCGCGCTACCGGTTCACCGCCCGGGTGCGGACCCTGGAGCACTGGGAAATCGACCCGGACAGCATCATCCGGCAGCGGGGCGACGAGACGTCCCCGCCGGACGCGGTTGAGCTCTGTCTCGACCTGCGCGGCGCGCTCGGTCTCAGCGACCGGATCCTGCCGGTGTACCTGGAGGAGATCAGCTCCACCCTGGCCGGCATCGCGTACAAGCTGGATCGGGCGCTGCCGACCGCGGCGAAACTGGTCGAGGCCGACTTCCAGACCGTCGAGACGTCGATGACCGAGGGACATCCCTGTTTCGTGGCCAACAACGGCCGGCTCGGCTTCGGCGTCGACGAGTACCACCGCTACGCCCCGGAGGCGGCCCACCCGGTGCGGCTGATCTGGCTGGCCGCCCACCGCGATCACGCCACCTTCACCAGCTCCGCCGACCTGGACCACGACACGTT
Organism: Micromonospora sp. LOL_024; assembly: GCF_048060415.1. Classification (NCBI taxonomy): domain Bacteria; kingdom Bacillati; phylum Actinomycetota; class Actinomycetes; order Micromonosporales; family Micromonosporaceae; genus Micromonospora; species Micromonospora sp. LOL_024. Next base: position 104,967 of record NZ_JBHMIS010000004.1, on the reverse strand, counting down.
GCTGCGCGCGGAGTTGGGCGAGACAACCCTCGCCGGTTTCGCCGATACCCTGGAAGGTCTGGGCCTCGACCTGGCCGACTACCACCTCATCCCGGTGCACCCCTGGCAGTGGTGGAACAAGCTGTCGGTCACCTTCGCCGGCGAGGTGGCCCGCCAGCGGCTGGTCCACCTCGGTGAGGGGCCCGACGAGTACCTCGCCCAGCAGTCCATCCGCACCTTCTTCAATGTCAGCCACCCGCGACGGCACTACGTCAAGACCGCGCTGTCGGTGCTGAACATGGGCTTCATGCGCGGCCTGTCGGCGGCGTACATGGAGGCCACCCCGGCGATCAACGACTGGCTCGCCGACCTGATCGCCACCGACGAGGTGTTCCGGGCCACCGGCTTGACGATCATCCGCGAGCGGGCCGCCGTCGGATACCGGCACCGGCAGTACGAGGCCGCCACCGACCGTTACTCGCCGTACCGCAAGATGCTCGCCGCGCTCTGGCGAGAGAGCCCGGTGCCCGACCTGACCCCCGGCCAGCGGCTGGCCACCATGGCGTCGCTGCTGCACGTCGACGCCGACGGCCGGTCGTTCACGGCCGAACTGATCGCCACATCCGGGCTGGCGCCGGCCCAGTGGCTGCGTCGCTACCTCACCGCCTACCTGACCCCGCTGTTGCACGCCTTCTACGCCTACGACCTGGCCTTCATGCCGCACGGTGAGAATGTCATCATGGTGCTCCGCGACGGGATCGTCGAGCGGGTGATCTTCAAGGACATCGCCGAGGAGATCGTGGTGATGAGCACCGACGCAGTGCTGCCGCCCGCGGTCGAGCGGATCCGGGCCGACATCCCGGAGGACATGAAGCTGCTGTCGATCTTCACCGACGTGTTCGACTGCTTCTTCCGCTTCCTCGGCGCCGTGCTGGTCGAGCAGGGCGTCGTCGGCGAGGAGACCTTCTGGCAGTCGGTCGCCGACTGCGCCACCGAGTACGCCGACCGGGTGCCCCACCTGGCCGACCGGCTCGCCCGCTACGACCTGTTCGCCCCGCAGTTCGCGCTCTCCTGCCTCAACCGGCTGCAACTGCGTGACAACCAGCAGATGGTCGACCTCGCCGACCCGTCCGCTGCGCTGCAACTGGTCGGCGCGCTGACCAACCCCCTTGCCCGCTTCAAGCCGTCCTGACCCGGAGGGTGCGGTTGAGTCCGGCGCGCGGCGGTGGACCGTGCGGGCCGGCCCCGGCCCCCGGTGACCGGTCGGACCAGCTGTCGGGCCAGCCCGGCCGGTCAGTCCGCAGCCAGGTCGGTGAGGTCGCGATCCAGCAGGTCGGAAAGCAGGGCATGACGGTCGGGGTCGTTTGTCGGGGTGCTGCCTCGGCTGGGCGTCTCCACCGTCATCAGCAGGTGCAGGTGCATCCGGTAGAGCGCGAGCCGGCGACGATCTCCGTCGTCGAAGACCAGCGGCACTCCGGTCGCCTCGGCGTACCCGCGCAGGAACGGATGCGCCGGCTCGTCCTCGGTGCGCCGGAACAACAGTGGGGAGACCAGATCCAGCAGCGGATCGCCGTAGAGGAACCGCTCACCGTCGACCAACCCGCACATCCGGTACACGCCGTGGTCGTCGGCGGTGGCCAGCACGTTGCCGTCCCAGCAGTCGACGTGCAGCAGGGCCGGCCGGTCGATGAGGTCGAGGAGGTCGGCGTGCCGATCCACCAGTACCCGGATCCGCTGTGCCGGCACCGGCAGCCGCACGTCCCAGTCGACCGCGTCGGCGAGCAGGTCGTCGATCATCGCCGTGAACGCGGCGCGCCAGGTCGGCCCGCCGGTGCGGCCGGCGTCGTATCCGAACCGGTCGCCGGTGATTCGGTGTATGTCGGCCATCGCGGCACCCAGGTCGGCGCGGGCCTGCCCGTCGTCACCGTCCAGCTCGGGTAGCGCCCGTCCGGGTAGCCGCCCGGTGACCAACCACTCGCCGAGCCTCGGATGCCGGCCGTGGTACCGCACCGGAGGCACCGGTACCTGTGGTGCCCGTTCGGCGATCAGCCGGAAGTAGCGGGTCTCGGCGGCGAGTAGATCGGTTTCGTACCGTAGCAGCCGAACGGTGGGCGGCGGGGCGACCTTCAGCACGATGTCGCGCCCGTCGTCGAGCCGGGCCCACCACACCGCGGCGAAGGCGCCGCCGGTCAGCGGCCCGCAGTCGAGCAGCCTCCGATCCGGGCCGAACGAGGCCCGGACGAGATCGACCACGTCGTCGGGGGACAGGACCCGCTGGGTCGCACTGACCGGCGCCACCCGGCCAGGGTATGCGGCGGCGCACCGGTTGTCCGTCCCGTGCCGGTCGTCGGGTCGCCACGTACGCCAGATCGACTCCCGACACTTCCAGGCGCAAACGAATTCTTTTAATTGCTTCGGGTTGTCTGGATGCTGTCGCCGCTGGTCAAGCGCTGCGGTGTCGGATCCCGGTCGGAAGTGCTATCGCATTGTGGCCTGTATGCGGAATCTCAGCATTTCCTCGCGACTTCCTCAGAGTTTCCTCAAGGAAGGACCCGCAGCCGGGCCCGAAAATTGATTTCACCGGCGCCGTACAAATGTCTGGGGCCGGTATCCGTCCAGTAATACGAGGAAGTGGGGAAACCGAAATGCGATCCAACAACACCGGTACGGCTGCCGCGGTTCTTCGTCGGCGTGGTCTGGCGGTGGCGGTCGCCACCGCCACCACGGTCGGCGCCGTCCTGTTCGGGGCCACTGCGGCGCACGCGAACCCGACCACCAAGAAGGTGGCGGCGGACGGCGACTCCGTCACGTTCACCACCAGCGACAGCAGCCGGAAGGTCAGCGGGGACGTCGCGTTCACGATCCACCGCGACGGCAACTGGGAGATCGACGCCGACGCGCACAACCGGAACCTCATCGGCCGCAACGCTCACTGGATCTGCGACCTGACCTTGGGTTCGTCGAACCTGCGGAAGTCGACCGGCACTAGGTGGGTGCCGGGCAAGAAGACCCGCAGCCTCGGTGCCGGCGCGTACGAGCCGTTCATCGAGATCAGCTTCGACGCGCTCGCGGCGGCGACCGGGCAGGCCGACTGCGACATCGTCATCGGCTGACGCCGGACGTTGCTCGGAGCGGGTGCGGCAACGGCCGGGAATGATGCCTGTTCGATCCTCGGCGGGTGCGGAGGGCGGTGAGGTCGGCCGCCCGCCGCACCCGCCTCGTCGAAACGAACACCCCGCGCTACGTCCGATCACTGATTGAATACTGCCCGACCAGAAATGGGCGGACATGGCGTCGAAATCGCGGCACAGAATGTGTGTCACGACCCTCTGCTGCTCCTCGGCCAGCACGAGGCGTTCGAGGCCGCCGGCGTGCTCAGCGCTGAGCAGGTTCCCACCAGACGAGGTTGGCGGCCACCTCGGCCACCGGCTCGATGACCTCCCACCCCTCAGCGATCAGCCCGTCGTCGATCCGCCCGATGTCCACCACGGCGATCTCGGAGCCCGCGTCAGGAAGCCAGCGCCGCGAGTACACCACGACCCGATCATCGTCGGCCAGCACCTGCTGGATCTCGACCCGCATGCCGGCGAGAGGGACCAGCGCGGCGCGGACGGCGGCGAGCCCGACGCTCTTGCTCGATGTTCGAGCCCGGCCGGGGGTGGTGGACGAAGTCGTCGCTCAGGAACTGGGCGGGCGCGTCGACGTCCCCCGTCTGGATCAGCACTGCCAGCGCCCGTTGGACGATGCTCTTGTTCTCTGCGGTCATGGACGCAGTGTCGCCGCGGACGTCTCGGCTCGTCACGTCAGCCTGGTCGAGACGGGCCGGTCCAAGCCGAGTGCCGACATGATCCTCCGGCTCGCCGATCAACTGCATGTGCCGCTACGTGACCGCAACCGGCTCCTGCTCGCCGGCGGCTTCGCACCCCGGTACGCCGAGCGTCCGCTCGCCGACGATGCGCTGTCGGCCGTCCGCGACGCGATCCGCAGGGTCCTGCACGCCCACGAGCCGTATCCGGCGGTGGTCTTCGATCGCCGGTGGAACATCGTGATGACCAATCGCGGTGTCGCACCCGTTCTTCGCCCAGGTGGCTCCCGAACTGCTGCGACCGCCGGTCAACCTGGTGCGGCTGGGACTGGATCCACGCGGGCTCGCCCGCATGGTCGTCAACCTGGCCGACGTTCGCGCGGTGTTCCGCACCCGGATCGCACGTCAACTCGCGGCTGCTCCCGACCCCGAACTCACCGCGCTCTACGAAGAGCTGCTCGCACCCGAAGCCGACGACGCGTCGAACCAACGGAACGACAGCGACGTCGTGCTACCGATGATCCTCCGGGTCGGCGGACGGGAGCTGCGAATGTTCTCCACCATCACCACATTCGGCACTCCGATGGACCCCACGGTCGACGGGGTCGCCAATCGAGTCCTACTACCCGGCGGACGCGGAGAGCGCCACCTACTTCACCCGGTAGCGCGCTTCGGGGCGCCGCGCGGCGGCACCTGGTCGAATTCAGGCGGGCGCCGGGCCGGAGCTGCCGCGGCGGACGAGTTCGGCGGCGAGCGACTCGACCCGGGGGCCGGTGCCCCCGGCGTCCAGCGCCATGGCCATCGCGCGGGCACCCATCTCGACCAGGGGCAGCCGGACGGTGGTCAGCGTCGGGGTGACGTCGCGGGCCGTCGGCATGTCGTCGAAGCCGAATACGCTGACCTGCTCCGGCACCGACACCGAGCGGGAGCGCAGCAGGGACAGCGCACCGATGGCCATCGAGTCGTTGAGCGCCGCGATCGCGGTCAGCCCGGGCTCGGCGTCGAGCAGCGCGGCGGTGGCGGCGGCGCCGCTGTCCCGGTCGAACTCGGCGTACCGGACGTGCCCTGCGGGCAGGCGCCGGCCGTGCTCGGCGAGCGCCTCGCGCAGCCCGGTCAACCGGTCGGTGGTGGTGGTCAGCACCCGTGGGCCGGCCACCACCCCGATCCGCTCGTGGCCCAGGCGGCACAGCTCCTGCCCGAGCAGCCAGGCGCCCCTGCGGTTGTTCGGCATCACCGCGTCGCCGGAGTGCTCGTGGCGGCCGATCACCGCGACCCGTCCACCGGTGGCCTCGTACGCCGCGAGCTTTCCGTTGAGCAGGCGGACGAACTCGGCGTCGTGATAGCCGGACCCGGCCAGGATGATCGCGGCAACCTGGTGTCCCCGCAACAGCTCGACGTACTCCAGCTCGCGGTCCGGGTCACGGTAGCTGTTGCAGATCATCAGCAGCCGACCCTGGTCGGTGGCGACCCGCTGCAGACCTCGGGTGATTTCCGAGAAGTACGGGTCGGAGACGTCGTGCACGATGACGCCGACGGGGCCGCGGTGCGAGCGGGCCAGCAGTTGGGCGTGGGCGTTGGGTACGTACTGTAATTCGGCGACGGCCTGGAGCACCCGCTCGCGTAGGTCGTCGGTGACCGGCTTGCTGCTGCCATTGATCACCCGGGACGCCGTGGCGGGTGAGACACCGGCTCGCCGGGCCACATCGGACAGAGTCGCCACCTACCGCCCCCTCACGACCACGCGTGCCGCACGCGTGGCGGCCAGCGTCACCGTACCGCAGTGTGGGCACCCACCCTGATCCTGGTTCGAGCAGGTCACGGCCTATCGATTCGAGGCAGGGCAGGTGACCTGCGGTCATGGGCGACGGGCGGGTGGCAGCCGGCGGCCGGCGGTGGCGGTGGCCGAAACAACCAGCTAGGTATGCCCTTGCCGCCCGCAAGGGGGTAGACCTACTCTGGGCAGGAAAGCGCTTACCTGGACCTTGTTCGACGGAAGGACCCCCATGACCCGCAGGTCGATCGGCATCATCCTGAACGGCGTCACCGGCCGAATGGGCTACCGGCAGCATCTGGTGCGCTCCCTGCTGGCCATCCGCTCCGCCGGTGGCGTGCCGCTGGCCGACGGCACCACCGCCTGGCCCCACCTCGTCCTGGTCGGCCGCAGCGAGGCCAAGCTGCGCGAGATCGCCGAGCGGCACGGCCTCGACGACTGGACCACCGACCTCGGTGCCGCCCTGGCCCGCGACGACATCCAGATCTACTTCGACGCCCAGGTGACCCAGCAGCGGGAGAAGGCCATCCGACAGGCCATCGAGGCCGGTAAGCACATCTACACCGAGAAACCGCTGGCGGAGGAGACCGCCGCCGCCCTGGACCTGGCCCGGGCGGCCCGCGCCGCGGGCGTACGCACCGGTGTGGTGCAGGACAAGCTCTTCCTGCCGGGCCTGCGCAAGCTCAAGCGGCTGCTCGACGGCGGCTTCTTCGGCCAGGTGCTGTCGGTGCGCGGCGAGTTCGGCTACTGGGTCTTCGAGGGCGACTGGCAGCCGGCGCAACGCCCCTCGTGGAACTACCGGGCCTCCGACGGCGGCGGCATCGTGGTGGACATGTTCCCGCACTGGCACTACGTGCTGGCGGAGCTGTTCGGTGAGGTACGCGCGGTCTCCTCCACCGTCGCCACCCACATTCCCCGTCGGGTCGACGAAGCCGGTCAGCCCTATCCGGCCACCGCGGACGACGCCGCCTACGGCACCTTCGAACTGGACGGCGGCGTGATCGCCCAGCTCAACTCGTCCTGGTGTGTGCGGGTGCACCGCGACGAACTGGTCGAGTTCCAGGTCGACGGCACCGAGGGCAGCGCGGTGGCCGGGTTGCGTCGCTGCCGGGTTCAGCACCGCGCGGTCACCCCGAAGCCGGTCTGGAACCCGGACCTGGCGGTGACCGAGAACTTCCGGTCGCAGTGGACCGAGGTGCCGGACAACGAGGACTTCGACAACGGCTTCAAGGTGCAGTGGGAGGCGTTCCTGCGGCACGTCGCGACCGGTGAGGCGTTCCGGTGGGACTTCCTGGCCGGTGCACGCGGTGTGCAGCTGGCCGAACTGGGCCTGCTCTCCGCCCGCGAGGGCCGCCGCGTCGAGGTGCCGGAGCTGGCACTGTGACCCCGGCCGAGGTTGCCCTGCCCGGCGGCCGGCTTCTGCGGATGGCCGGTGGGGCCGGCCACGCGCGTCCCGACGGGCCGCCGCGCAGCCGCATCGCGTACGCCGCCGCGCACGTGGTCGCCGATCCGGCCGCCGACAACACCCCGGGTACCCCGGCCGGGCTCGACTGGGACCGCACCCTGGCCTTCCGCCGACACCTGTGGTCGTACGGCCTTGGGGTGGCCGAGGCGATGGACACCGCGCAGCGCGGCATGGGCCTGGACTACCCGAGCACCCGGGAACTGATCCGGCGCAGTGCGGCGGAGGCCCGGGCCGCCGGCGGCCGGATCGTCGCCGGCGTCGTCACCGACCAGCTTCCGGCCGGCCCGGCCACCCTCGGCGAGGTCACCGCCGCCTACCGCGAGCAGCTCGACGACGTGCAGTCCGCCGGAGCGGTACCGGTCCTGATGTGCAGCCGCCAGCTGGCTGCCGCCGCCCGCGGTCCCGAGGACTACCTGCGGGTGTACGACGAGCTCCTGCGTGCCGCCGACGGGCCGGTGGTGCTGCACTGGCTCGGCCCGATGTTCGACCCGGCGTTGTCCGGCTACTGGGGCAGCAGCGATCTGGACCTGGCCGCCGACACCGTCGTCGAGCTGCTCAAGGCCCATTCCCACCGGGTCGACGGGATCAAGGTCTCCCTGCTCGACGCTGGTCGGGAGGTGGCGCTGCGTCGCCGGCTGCCGGCCGGGGTCCGTCTCTACACCGGCGACGACTTCCACTACCCCGAATTGATCCGGGGCGACGACGCCGGCCACTCCGACGCTCTGCTGGGGGTCTTCGCCGCCATCGCCCCGGCCGCGGCCGCCGCGCTGGCCGCCCTCGACCGCGGTGACCTGGCCACCTACGACGAGATCCTCGAACCGACCGTGCCGTTGGCCCGGCACCTGTTCGCCGCGCCCACCTGGTACTACAAGACCGGTATCGTCTTCCTCGCCTGGCTGGCCGGCCACCAGGAGCACTTCACCATGGTCGGCGGACTGCAGTCCGGTCGGTCGCCGGCACACCTGGCCACCCTGCTCACCCTCGCCGACGCGGCCGGCCTGCTGCCCGACGCCGAGCTGGCCGCCGCCCGGGCCCGGGCCTTCTTCACGGTGGCCGGGGTGCCCCAGTGACCGCCGACCGCACCGCCCTGCGCCGCTTCTCGTTCAACCAGGCCACCGCCCAGCACTGGGCGTTGCCCGAGCTGGTCGCCGGCTGCGTCGCCGCCGGGGTGCCGGGCCTCGGCCTGTGGCGGGAGCCGGTCGCCGAGTACGGCCTGGCCCGCTGCGCCAAGCTGGTACGCGGTGCCGGGCTCGCGGTGACCACACTGTGCCGGGGTGGTTTCTTCACCGCCGGGGACTGGCGGGACCAGAACCTGCGCGCCATCGACGAGGCGGCCACCCTCGGCGCGCCCGTGCTGGTGCTGGTCTCCGGTGGCCTGCCGGCCGGCAGCAAGGACATCGACGGCGCCCGGGCCCGGGTCGCCGACGCGATCGCCGAGCTGGCCCCGCACGCCGACGCGGCCGGTGTGACGCTCGCCATCGAGCCGCTGCACCCGATGTTCAGCGCCGACCGCTGCGTCATCGCCACCCTCGGTCAGGCGCTGAACATCGCCGAGCGCTTCGCCCCGAGCGTGGTCGGGGTGGTGGTCGACGCCTACCACGTGTGGTGGGACGACACCGTCTACGAACAGATCGCCCGGGCGAGCGAGTGGATCGCCTCGTTCCAGGTCTGCGACTGGATCACACCGCTGCCCGAGGGGGTGCTGCTGGGGCGGGCAATGCCCGGCGACGGCTGCATTGAACTACGCCGGCTGCGTGCGGCGGTCGACGCGGCCGGCTACACCGGCCCGATCGAGGTGGAGGTCTTCAACGCCGAGGTGTGGGCCCGCCCCGGCGACCAGGTGCTGGCCGCGGCCATCGACGGCTACCTTCGCGAGGTCACCTGAAGTGATATGAAGGGTGCCCGCTGGCGCTGCTGGCCGGGTACGTCGTCCGGCAGGCGCCGCCGTTCCCGGCCCCTGCGCTAGGCTGCCGCTTCGCGGGCGGCGAGGGCGTCGACAAGTCGGCGGGTGGAACCGGCCAGGTTCCACCGCTGCGCCAGGTCGAGCAGCCGTTCCGGGTCGGCCGGTGCCACCGGTAGCTCGGTGATCAGCGGCGGCAGCGGCACGTCCAGGGCGACCCGGACCACCTTCGGCGCCACCGCGAGGTAGTCCCGCGCGTCGGTGAGTTTGGCGCGGAGCCCGGGCGCGAAGCCGGCGGCCGGGTCGTCCAGGGCGGCGAGGATGCCGGCGATGTCGCCGTACCGGTCGACCAACCGGGCGGCGGTCTTCTCGCCCACCCCGGCCACCCCGGGCAGTCCGTCGCTGGGATCGCCGCGCAGCGCGGCGAAATCGGCGTACCGGTCGGCCGGCACGCCGTAACGGGCGCGTACCGCGTCGTCGTCGCAGTCGTCCAACTTGGCCACGCCCCGCCCGATGTAGAGCAGCCGCACCCCGCGGGCGTCGTCGATGAGCTGGAACAGGTCCCGGTCGCCGGAGACCACCTCCACCGGCCCGGGCTCGGTGACCGACAGCGTGCCCAGCACGTCGTCGGCCTCGTAGCCGGCAGCGCCCACCACGGTGACGCCCAGCGCGTCGAGCACGTCGAGGATCATCGGCACCTGCGGGCCGAGGGTGTCCGGCACCACCTCGCCACCCTCGGGGGCCACCCGGTGCGCCTTGTACGACGGCAGCAGCGCCACCCGCCAGTCCGGCCGCCAGTCGTGGTCCATCGCGCACACCATCCGGCCCGGTCGACGGGTGCGCACCAGATGGGCGAGCATGTCCAGAAAGCCCCGCACCGCGTTGACCGGCTGGCCGTCGGCAGTCTTCGCGGCCGACTCGGGGATGCCGAAGTAGGCCCGGAAGTAGAGACTGGGCGCGTCGACGAGCATGATCGGAGTCTGCTGTGCCACGCCCGACAGCCTGGCACACCCCACCGACGTTACGGCGGACGGCACGTCGACGGCGTGATCCGGCGGGGTGGGGCTCTCCTTTCAACGGGAGCGGGCGTACCTGCGACCGACCTGGCCCGCAGAGTCCGGCCGGCAGCAGATGATGATGCACCTGGAGATCGGGGTCGAGGACCTGACCGCCGCACTGGACCACGCGCTGGCCTGTGGCGCCACCCTGACCGAGTTCCAACCGCAGGACGACGTACGGGTCTGCCTGGACCCGGACGGGCATCCCTTCTGCCTCTGGGTCGAGTAACCCGGTCCGCAGGCCCAGTCGGCACCGTCCGTACCCTCCGCCCCAAACGACCGTTAAGCTAGTGCGATGGGGACCGAGGAGCTGTATCCGCCGCGACGTCTGGCCTCCGCACAGCGCGCCACCGCCGCCGCCGGGCTCGACGCGTTGCTGCTGAGCCCCGGCTCCGACCTGCGCTACCTGACCGGCTACGACGCGCACGCCGGTGAGCGGCTGACCCTGCTGGTGTTGCCCGCCGAGGGCGAACCGACGCTCATCGTGCCGGCCCTGGAGCGGCCGGCGGCCGAGGCGTCCCCGGCGCCGGGCACCGGCGTACGCATCGTCGACCATACCGACGGCGCCGACCCGTACCCGCTGGTCACCGCCGCCCTCGGCGGGCCGGTCGGTGCGGTGGGGCTGGCCGACCGGATGTGGGCCGAGCAGGTCCTCGCGTTGGGCGCCACGCTGCCCGCCGCCCGCCAGCGGCTCGCCTCCGAGGTGCTGCGGGACCTACGGATCCACAAGTCGCCGGCGGAAATCACGGCGCTCGCCGAGGCCGGCGCGGCGATCGACGCCGTGCACGCCCGGATGGGCCAGTGGCTGCGGCCGGGGCGGACCGAGGTGGAGGTGGCCGCCGACATCGCGGCGGCGATCCGTGCGGCCGGGCACGTCACAGTCGACTTCGTGATCGTCGCGGCCGGCCCGAACGGAGCCAGCCCGCACCACGGCACCGGCGACCGGCCGATCGGCGCCGGTGAGCCGGTGGTGGTCGACATCGGCGGCACGATGCCTTCGGGCTACCGCTCCGACTGCACTCGCACATACGTCGCCGGTGGCCGGCCGCCGGACGAGTTCGGCGACTACTACGCGGTGCTGCGTGACGCGCAGCGGGCCGCCGTGGCGGCGGTCCGCCCCGGGGTGAGCGCCGGGGCCGTCGACACCGTCGCCCGCGAACCGATCGCCGCCGCCGGCTACGGCGACGCCTTCCTACACCGCACCGGCCACGGCATCGGGCTGGACGGCCACGAGGACCCGTACCTGGTGGCGGGTAACGCCCGGCCGCTGGCGGCGGGAATGGCCTTCTCCGTCGAGCCGGGTATCTACCTGGCCGGGCGGCACGGCGCCCGGATCGAGGACATCGTCGTCTGCACGACGGACGGCGTACGGCGGCTCAACACCACCTCCACGGAGCTCATCGCGCTATGACTGTCGACCGGATTCTGCCCACCGACGAGGCTCACGACCTGCTGGAGCTGGCCACCGAGCTCGCCGACCGGGAACTCGCCCCGAAGGTGGACGGGTACGAGCAGCGCGCCGAGTTCCCCCGGGAGGTGCTGCGCACGCTGGGCCGGGCCGGGCTGCTCGGCCTGCCGTACCCGGAGAAGCACGGCGGGGCCGCCCAGCCGTACGAGGTGTACCTGCAGGTGCTGGAGGTCCTGGCTGGCCGCTGGCTGGCCGTCGCCGAGGCGGTCAGCGTGCACACCCTGTCCTGCTACCCGGTCGCCGCGTTCGGCACCGACGAGCAACGCGAGCTGCTGCCCGACATGATCGGCGGCGAGCTGCTGGGCGCGTACTGCCTGTCGGAGCCGCAGGGCGGCTCGGACGCCGCGTCGCTGGCCACGAAGGCCGTCCGAGACGGGGACGTCTACGTCGTCTCCGGGACCAAGGCCTGGATCACCCACGCCCAGGTAGCCGACTTCTACAACATCTTCTGCCGCACCGGTGGCCCCGGTCCGCGCGGGATCTCCTGCCTGCTCGCCGAGCCGGGCACGGCCGGCATCCACCCGCAGGCCGCCGAACGTACCATGGGGCTGCGCTCCTCGCCGGTGGCGCAGATCGCCTTCGACGATGCCCGGGTGCCGGTCGACCGGCTGCTCGGCGGCGAGGGGGCCGGCTTCACCATCGCCATGTCCGCCCTGGACTCCGGACGGCTGGGCATCGCCGCCTGCGCGGTGGGGCTGGCCCAGTCGGCCCTGGACTACGCGGTGGACTACGCCCGGCAGCGCCAGCAGTTCGGCCGCTCCATCATCAATTTTCAGGGCCTCGGCTTCACGCTCGCCGATCTGGCCACCCAGATCTCCGCCGCCCGGGCGTTGACGCTCGCCGCGGCCCGGCTACGCGACGCCGGACGGCCGTACTCGATCGAGGCGGCCAAGGCGAAGTTGTTCGCCACCGACATGGCGATGCGGGTGACCACGGACGCGGTGCAGGTGCTCGGCGGCGCAGGCTACGTGGCCGACCACCCGGTGGAGCGCTACCTGCGGGAGGCGAAGGTGCTCCAGATCGTGGAGGGCACCAACCAGATCCAACGGCTGGTGATCTCCCGGGCGTTGGCCGAGGGCTGACCGAGCGCGACCGGCCGCCCGCCGAACGCGACGCCCGAAGGGCCCTGTCGTCGCGTTGGCGCGGCTTTCCCGGTAGGTTGCACGCCGTGGAGGAGATCGACCGGGCCATCGTCGCCGCGTTGACCGCGGACGGCCGGCTGTCGTACACGGATCTCGCGGAGAAGGTGGGCCTGTCGGTCTCCGCCGTGCACCAGCGGGTGCGGCGGCTGGAACAGCGCGGTGTGATCAACGGCTACGCCGCCCGGGTCTCCTTCGAGGCGCTCGACCTGCCGTTGACCGCGTTCGTGGCGATCCGGCCGTTCGATCCGTCACAGCCGGACGACGCGCCCGTGCGGCTGGCGCACCTGCCGGAGATCGACTCGTGCTACTCGGTGGCGGGAGAGGACTTCTACCTGCTGCTGGTGCGGGTGGCCGGCCCGGTCGACCTGGAACGGGTGCTGCAGGAGATCCGTACCTCGGCCAACGTCACCACCCGGACCACCGTCGTGCTCTCCACCCCGTACGAGCACCGCCCGCCGAAGGTCGCTCTGAATCCCGCGGGCCAGCACCGGGTCCGGGGGGTTTCGGCCGAGTCGGCGGGCTCACAGTCGGGTTGAATCGGTTAGCCCCATGGCGTCAACTCGCCGGAGGCGCGGCTAGGATCCATCCCTGATTCTGCGACAAGTGAGATCCGGATCATGACCAGCCGCCCGGACGGCGGCGTACGCCGTTCGGCCGCCACGGGTCGAGGCCGGGTTCTCCAGGGGAGGGTGAGATGTACGGATCGATGCGATCGCGGTTCAGCCAGGCGATGGCCGGAGTCCGCTGATGACGCGGATCCTCATCCGCGCCGGCAAGAGCCCGTTGACAGCGCTGTCTCACGAGCAGAGCCTCGCCTCCTCCAGACTGGGCATCTTCGGGTCCAACTCCGGCAACATGCTCTTCTACAGCGCGGTGTTCCGGGTGCTGAGTGTGCCCGACGCCGAGGTGGTCGCGAACTCCTACGTGCATGAACGTCCGGTGAATCTCAGCACCTACGTCCGGCGCACCAACGATGAGTTCGACCGGTTCGTGCTGCCGATGGCGAACTCATACCGGGACACCTTCCTCCCGCACCTGGAGCGCCTCGCCAACGTCATCGAGCGGCTGAAGATTCCTGTCACGGTCGTCGGGATCGGCGCCCAACTGCCGTACGGCACGGAGTTCGACTCGCTGCCCGACGACTACAAGAAGATCGTCACCCGGTTCACCCGGGCCGTTCTCAACCGGTCCGCCTCGATCGGCGTCCGTGGCGAGTACACGGCGCGCATGCTGAGGTACCTGGGCTTCGGCGACGAGCACGTGCGGGTGATCGGCTGTCCGTCGATGTTCGGCAATGGGCCGCTGGGCCCTCTGGTACGCAAGGTCGACCGGCTCTCCTACGACAGCCCGATGGCCATCTCGTACACCCCGAAGGTCAAGGGTGTCGACCTGCTGGTCGAGGCGAACACCAACCGCTATCCCAACAGCGTGATCGTGCCCCAACAGCATCAGCGGCTGGCCCTCATGCTGTGGGGGGAGAACCCGGCCAAGGTCCCCAACAAGCGGATGCCCATCCACACCGACCATCCGCTGTACGAGAACGACCGGATGCGTTTCTTCGTGGACACGTCGACCTGGGTCGACTTTATGGCAGAGCAGCACTTCACGTTCGGCACCCGGATCCACGGCAACGTCGCGGGCGTGCTGGCGGGCACCCCGGCGGTGGTGCTGGCTCACGACTCCCGCACCGTCGAGCTGGCCGAGTACCACGGGATCCCGTACCGCCTCTACGCTGACCTGCCGGCGGACGTCGACGCGCAGCAGCTCTACGCCGAGGCCGACTTCGACACCTTCGGCCGGCGGCAGGCCGAGACCTTTGACACGTACGTGCGGTTCCTCGAACACAACGATCTTGAGCATGTGTTCCAGCCGGGCAAGGCGAACCCCGCCTACGACAAGGCGCTCGCCGCCGCCAACTTTCCCGGACCGGTGCACACGCTGATGGCCTCGGACATCGTCGGGCGGCGGCAGGTCATGTCGCGCCTGCGCTGGCTGCGGCAGGGACACGACGGCGATATCGAACGTCCTGCCTACGCCTTCGAACCACCCTTCCGCGAGCCGCGCGGAACGAAGTCGCTTGAGGAGCGGGTAACCCAGTTGGAGAAGGAACTGAAGCTACAGCAGGAATCCATGGCCAGCTGGCGGGGCCGGATGGGACGGGTCCTGCGGATCAACCCGTTGTCCACCGGAGGCCGGCGGTGACGATGGTGGGTCCGGACAGGTCCGGAATTAGAGCATGGTTGACCTCGAAGTCGGGACCGCTGGTCGTCTCCTCGGTGATCGAGGTTTCGGCCCTGGCCGCGCTGCTCTTGGCGGCGGTGGGAAACTCCCGCCTCTGGGCGCTCGCCCCGGCGGCGCTCGCGGCCGGTCTGCTGGCCTGGACGTGGCGCGGCGCGTTGCGCGGCGGACCGGCGGCCGCCGGGAAGGCGGTCGTGCCGCGAGTGCTGCTGCTCGCCAGCGCGTACCTGCTCGGCGCGGTGCACGGCGGTGTTGATCCCGCACTTGCCCTCGGTATCGCCGTCGCCGGCCTCGCGGTGCTCAGCGAGGAAGCCATGGCGACGTTGTCCCGTTCCGCCTACCCCGTCTCGGCGAACCTGCCCGGGACCGGCTCCGGGCCCTACCGCCGCCCGAACACGAGCAGGGCCGTCCTGGTCAACGGCGCTGCGGTCCTGGTGGTGCTCGCCTGCGCGTTCACCGACACCCTCGGGGTGATCGCGGCGGCGGTGGCGGCCGTGGCGCTCGGGCTGTCGCTCCTTACCGTGTACCAGGCACTGACCCGGGTTCGGGCGCGGCGCACCAGCGAGGCGAACCTGTCCGCCGCGCTGACCGCCTACGAGCCGGCCTTCGTCCTGCACTGGACCGCACCCGCGGGCACCGCCTACCAGATCACGATGTGGCTGCCCTACCTGGAACGCCTCGGGCGGAAGTTCTTCGTGCTGGTACGCGGCGAGGCCAACTTCAACGAGGCGGTGGCGCTCACCAAGGCGCCGGTGGTGTTCCGGTCCCGGCTGGAGGACATGGACGACGTGGTCACCCCGTCCATGCGGGCGGCCTTCTACGTCAACACCGCGACGAAGAACAACCACCTCATCCGCTACACCAACCTCACGCACATCCAGCTCAACCACGGCGACAGCGACAAGGTGCCGAGCTACAACCCGGCGTTCCGGATCTACGACAAGAACTTCGTCGCCGGTCAGGCCGCAATCGACCGGTTTGCGGCCAACGGTGTGAGCATGCCGGCAGAGATGTTCAGCGTCGTCGGGCGGCCCCAGGTGGAGAACGTCGCCGTCGCCGCCAAGCCGATCGCCTCGATCGCCAATCCCCGCGTCCTGTACGCCCCGACGTGGTCCGGGTTCTACGCCGACTCCAACTACTCGTCGCTGCCGGTCGGCTACGACATCATCAAGGCGCTGGTCGCGCGGGGGTGCAGCATCGTCTTCCGGCCGCACCCGTACAGCCGGGGGTCTGCGGTGTTGAACAGGGAATGTGAGCGGATCCAGGCGTTGCTGGTCGAGGACCGTCGGGTCAACGGGCGGCAGCACGTGTTCGGTAAGCAGGCCGAGTCGAAGATGTCGGTGGTGGACTGCTTCAACGCTTCGGACGTGCTGGTGTCGGACGTGTCTAGTGTGGTGGCCGACTACCTGTACTCGGAGAAGCCGTTCGCGATGGTCGCCGTTTCGACGTCGGCGACCACGTTCACCGACCACTTCCCGCTCGCGCGGGTCAGCTATGTGATCGATGCGCACGGCGGCCGGCTACAGGGACTCGACGGGGCCCTCGACGACCTCCTGAACAGCGATCCACTCGCCGCCACCAGGCAGGAGCTCAAGAAGTACTACCTCGGTGACATCCCGGGGGAGCGGTACGCCCAGCACTTCCTCGACGAGGCGTCGCGCTACCTCTGATTGCGCGAGCGGCCACGGTCGGCCCCGACCCAGCGGCAACGCCGGGTCGGGGCCGACCTGTCGTACCGGCCGTCAGGGCCGGGCCGTCGACCCCGCTGCGGTGTCGGTAGGTGGGCAGGACGGCTGGTTCCACCGGAGGATCACCCGGCGGCCGTGTTCGTGACCGAGCAGACTGAGGGTGGCGGTGTCGAGGCGGAGCAGCCCGCCCGCCGACGGTGGCAGGCCGATCCACCGGGCGCCCAGCACACGCAGCGAGTGCGCGTGTCCGACCACGGCGACGGGACCCCGGTCGAGCAGGGGACGTAGTTTGGCGAGCATCCGGTCTACGCGTTCACCGATCTCGCTGGGTGACTCCCCGCCGGGACACCCGTCGGACCAGACGCTCCAGCCGGGGCGTTCGTCGTGGATCTCGGCGGTGGTTCGCCCCTCGTACTGGCCGTAGTTCCATTCGGCCAGGTCCTCGTCGGTTTTCGTGACGGGCAGACCGGCCAGCTGTGCCGTGCGGAGTGCCCGCGTTCGCGGGCTGGTCAGGACGGCGACGAACCGCCGGCCGGCGAGGGTGGGGCCGAGCCCGCGGGCCTGCCGCTCGCCGTCGGGGGTCAACTCCAAATCGGTGTACGAGGTGTGTCGGCGGCTGGCGCTCCAGGTGGTCTCACCGTGCCGGACGAGGAGGATCTCGCTCATTGCGGTGCTCCGCTTCGCTCGGGCATGGGCCCAGTCAACCAGGACTGCGTGCCACGTGGGCCCGTCGACGGCACTGGCCGAAGAACCGGGCAGCCGTCGTCATTGCCCCCACGACCTCCAGATGCTCAGCGATTTCGGTGGTGTGCCCGCCTTGCCGCTGACCGTGATCCCAATAGTAGCTAGGGTCCTAGGATGCTCATTCGGGTGTGCGGACGAGTACCAGAGCCGTGACGAACTACACCTAGCATCCTAGGATGCATTAGCGGACGTGCGCCGCACCCCTCGGAACAACAGTTTCGGCCACCGAGAGCAGGGGACACCAGAGGAAAGCGGAGCGCAGCGCGCGAGCCGCCGAGAAACGCAGGGAGGCGACATGAGCTTCACCGACAAGGCGAAGAACAAGGTCGAGGAACTGAGCGGCACCGCCAAGGAGCGCATCGGCGACATGACCGACAACGAACGCATGCGCGCCGAGGGTGCCTCCGAGCAGGGCGAGGCCCGTGCCCGTAAGGCCGGCGAGAACGTCAAGGACGCGGGACGTGACGCGAAGGACGCCTTCGGCCGGTAACGGGTGCACCGGTAGGGGCGCCGGACCAGCCGGCGGCCCTACCGGTGCGAGTCGCGGCTCAGGCGTCGCGGTGGGCCTGCCACCAGCGCTGTCCGACCTCGGGCAGGGTGTCGATCGGGTCGTAGTAGGCGTACCTCTTGCTGAGCGCCGCGAGGTCGGCGGACTCGATGGAGGTGCGGTAGTTCTTCGTCCAGTAGGAGATGCCGCGTTCGCGGTCGTACTCGGTGACCATGTGTACCCAGCGCTTTCCGACGAAGGGCACGTCACAGACGATCCGGGGAGTTGCGTAGCCCGGCAGGTAGCCCATGATGTCGTGCTGGAGCTGCTGGGCGCGCCAGACGGGGACCCGCCAGTGCTCGGCGTTGGGGATCATGTCGCACATGTAGAAGTAGTAGGGCAGGATGCCGGCCTCGCCCTGTAGCGCGAAGCAGAGGTCGAGCAGGTCGGTGTTCGTGGCGTTCACCCCGCGCATCAGGACGCCCTGGTTGCGTACGTCGCGGACGCCGACGTCGAGGGCGGTCTGGGCGGCCTTGGCGACCAGTGGGGTGAGCGACTGGGTGTGGTTGACGTGAGTGTGGATGGCCAGGTTGACGCCGCGGCGGGCGGCGGTGCGGCCGACGCGTTCAAGGCCCTCGACCACGTCGGGCTGCAGCCAGTGCTGAGGTAGGCCCATGAGGGCCTTGGTGGCGAGCCGGATGTCGCGGATGGTCTCGATCTCCAGCAGCCGCATGAGGTACGCCTCGAGGTTGCGCCACGGCACGTTGGCGACGTCGCCGCCGGAGACGACGACGTCGCGGACGCCGGGGTGGCCCCTCAGGTAGCTGATGTGGGCGTCGTAGCGGTCGACGGGCTTGAGGGTGAGCTTGAGCTTGTCGACGGCGGGGGTCGAGTTGCCGACCAGGTCCATGCGGGTGCAGTGCCCGCAGTACTGCGGGCAGGTGGAGAGCAGCTCGGCGAGGACCTTGGTGGGGTAGCGGTGGGTGAGCCCTTCGGCGACCCACATGTCGTGTTCGTGCAGCGAGTCGCGGGCGGCGTACGGGTGCGACGGCCAGTCGGTACGCCGGTCGGAGGCCACCGGGATCATGTATCGCCGGATCGGGTCGGCAAGAAGTGCCTCGGTGGTGACCGGGGCGAACGGCACCATCGTGTTGATCATCTGTGGGGTCACCAGCATGGACATGGTGGCAAGGGCACGTTGGTCGGCGTCGAGATCGGTGTAGAGGCTCTCGTCGACGGTGTCACCGAGTACGGCGCGTAGCTGTTTGATGTTCCTCACGCAGTTGACGCGCTGCCACTGGGCGCTTTCCCATTGGTCGCGGGTCACCGTGCGCCAGCCGGGGAAGCGGGTCCAGTCGGGTTCGACCAGGGGAGTGCGGCGGTACTCGTAGGGCTGGCTGCTGAGCGTGGTGGCGGGGGCCGGCTCCGGTGCCGGGATGGTCTGCACCGGCGGTCGGGTCTGGGTCACGGCCCCTCCTCTGGCTTGTGTTGGTGATCAGTGAAACGCAAGGCTACTGGAAAATATCCGGCGTAGAAATTAGTCTGCCGTAAGTTTTCCCGCTGCGCGAGTCCATGTCCGGGCTTCAGGCGGTCGAACAGGGGAGGTCGGCGTTGACATCACCAGTGGGTCTGCATCGCGTCCTGGAACCGGCAGGGGTGCTGCCACAGGCCGCCTGGCGGTTGGACGTTCGACCCGAGCCCGCGCCGAACGAGGTGCGAATCCGCGTCGAGCGGCTCAACCTGGACGCGGCGAGTTTTC
The DNA here is from genome assembly GCF_048060415.1 of Micromonospora sp. LOL_024. Classification (NCBI taxonomy): domain Bacteria; kingdom Bacillati; phylum Actinomycetota; class Actinomycetes; order Micromonosporales; family Micromonosporaceae; genus Micromonospora; species Micromonospora sp. LOL_024. The sequence continues at coordinate 85,463 of NZ_JBHMIS010000004.1, read as the reverse complement.
GGCAGTTGTCCGGCAGGCACGGCGGGAACGGTGACGCGGTCCGCGCCGAGGTCCTCGACATCATCTCGACGCGGGGCAAGATGCAGAACCCGGTGACCGGTTCGGGTGGCATGCTCGTCGGCACGGTCGAAGAGTCCGGGCGGCGCTCGCCGTTGGGGCTCAAGCCCGGTGAGCGGGTGGCCACGCTGGTGTCATTGACGTTGACGCCGTTGGTGGTGACCGACGGGTTGGCCCGCTGGGACGGGCGCAGCGAACAGGTCCCCTGTGACGGGTACGCGATCCTGTTCGCCCGGTCGATAGCGGCGGTGCTGCCGGCGGACCTGTCGCCGGATCTGTCCCTGGCGGTGTTGGACGTGTGCGGCGCGCCGGCTTTGACCGCCCGGGTGGTGTCGCGGTACGTGGCGCAGCGGGCGGCCGAGGGCGACGTCCGGCCGGTGTCGGTGGCGGTGCTCGGCGGTGCGGGCAAGAGCGGCTCGCTGTCGTTGGCGGCGGCGCGGCGGGCCGGTGCCTCGCGTACGGTCGGCGTGGTGCCGGTGGCGGCGGAGCGTGTCGCGCTGGAGGCGGCGGGGCTCGCCGACGTGGTGGCGCAGGCTGACGCCCGGGATCCGGTGGCGTTGTCGACGGCGGTGACGTCGGCGCTGGGGGTGCCGGCGGACGTGACGGTTGTCTGCGTGGATGTGCCGGGCTGCGAGCATGGTGCGGTGTTGGCCACCGGGGACGGCGGCACGGTGATCTTTTTCTCGATGGCGACGAGTTTCGCGGCGGCGGCCCTGGGCGCGGAGGGTCTGGCGGCGGACGTGACGATGCTGGTGGGCAACGGGTATGTGCCGGGCCATGCGGAGTTGGCGTTGGGGCTGTTGCGCGGTGAGCCGGGGGTGCGTGGGCTCTTCGAGGCCAGGCTGGCGGCAGACTGAGGCCATGACGAACTACCCCTCGACGTTGTACCGCGCCGGTGTGCTGCACTGCCCGGCGGACCCGTCGGCGACGGCGCTGTTGGTCCGTGACGGGCGGATCGCCTGGTTGGGTGCGGATGCGGACGCGCCTCCGGCCGACCGGGTGGTGGATCTGGATGGTGCGCTGGTGACGCCGGCGTTCGTGGACGCGCATGTGCATGTCAGTGATACCGGTTTGGCGCTGTCGGGCCTGGATCTGTCCGCCGTGCGGTCGGCCGGTGAGTTGCTGGACGCGGTGTCGGTGTTCGCCGCGGGGCTGCCGGCGGAGGCGGTGGTGTTGGGGCACGGCTGGGACGAGTCGACGTGGTCGGTGCCGCAGCCGCCGGGGGCGGTCGAGTTGGGGCGGGCGGCCGGAGGGCGGCGGGTGTATCTGTCGCAGGCTTCGATCCATTCGGCTCTGGTGTCGTCGGCGTTGCTGGCGGCGTGTCCGGAGGTGGTGGCGGTGCCCGGGTACGACGGGTCGGGATGGGTGCGGCGTGACGCGCACCATGTGGTGCGGGCGGCGGCGCGGGCGGCGGTGACGCGGGTGCAGCGGGTCGCGGCGCAGCGGGTGGCGTTGGGGCGGGCGGCGTCGTTGGGGATCGCGGCGGTGCATGAGTGTGGGGGGCCGGAGATCTCCGACGAGGAGGATTTCACCGGTCTGTTGGCGATCTCGGGGGCGGGGTTGCCGGAGGTGTACGGGTACTGGGGTGAGTTGGGTGGTGCGGCGCGGGCGCGGGAGTTGGGTGCGGTCGGTGCTGGTGGGGATCTGTTCGCCGACGGGGCGTTGGGGTCGGGTACGGCGCATCTGTCGCGGGCGTACGCCGATGGTGTGGGTTGTGGTCACGGTTATCTGAGTGCGCAGCAGGTTTGTGATCATCTGTTGGACTGTGCGACGTACGGGATGCAGGGCGGGTTCCATGCGATCGGGGACGCGGCGATCTCGACGGTGCTGGAGGGTTTCGCGGCGGCGGCGCGGCGGCTGGGTACGGAGCGGGTGCGGGCTGCGCGGCATCGGATGGAGCACGCGGAGATCATGGATCGGCGGTTGATCGCCGGGTTCGTGGAGTTCGGGGTGGTGGCGTCGGTGCAGCCGGCGTTCGACCGGTTGTGGGGTGGTGCGGGCCGGATGTATGAGACGCGGCTGGGGTTGGCGCGGTCGTTGGCGTCGAATCCGATGGGGGCGATGCACGGGGTCGGGGTGGCGTTGGCGTTCGGTTCGGATTCGCCGGTGACGCCGTTGGATCCGTGGGGGTCAGTGCGGGCGGCGGTGGCGCACCACAACCCGGTGCAGCGGATGAGTGTGCGGGCGGCGTTCGCGGCGCACACCCGGGGTGGTTGGCGGGCGGTGCACCTGGACAACGAGGGGGTGCTGGCGTTGGGGGCGCCGGCGACGTTCGCGGTGTGGTCTGCGCCGGCGGGGGTGGAGCGGGGGTTGCCGGTGTTGCAGGCCGAGGATCTTCAGGTGCGGGGGGTGGATGATCCGACACCGTTGCCGGTGTGTCGGGCCACGGTGCTGCGTGGTGCGGTGATCTACGAGGAAGGGGCTTCGTGAGCGGGCTGAGCGGGTTGGGCGTGGGTGTGCGTCGGTGCGGTGGGGTGGCGGTGTGACGGGCAAGCTGGGTCTGGATCCGGTGTTGGTGGCGCGGGCGCGGGAGTTGGCGCGTCGGGCGGGGCAGCCGGTGGTGGAGTTGGCGCGCAGCCACACCACGGTGTCGGTGGAGCGGGCGGTGCTGCGGTTGGCCGGGGTGGCCGGTGCTGATCCGGACGGCATTCCGTGGGTGAACCGGCTGGTGGATGCGGTGGTCGCGGACGTGGGGTTGGGGCACGGGGTGGCGTTGCCGGTGTTCGACGCGCTGGTGCGGGAGCAGATCACCGATGTGACGTTGCTGGCGCAGAAGGCCGCGGCGGGGTCGGTTCGGTTCGTGGTGCCCTCGGGTGGGGCGGCGACGGCAGCGCGTAGGGCTGCTCGGCGGGCGGTGGGGGTGGGGGTTCGGCAGGTTGACCGGCGGCGGGTGGAGCGGGATCGCCTGGTGCGGCGGTACGGGGATCCGCGGCAGCGGCCGTGGATTTATCTGATCGTGGCGACGGGGGACATCTACGAGGACATTCCGCAGGCGCAGGCGGCGGCGCGGGCGGGGGCGGACGTGATCGCGGTGATCCGGTCGACGGGGCAGTCGTTGTTGGACTATGTGCCGGAGGGGGCGACCCGGGAGGGGTTCGCGGGTACGTATGCCACGCAGGAGAACTTCCGGTTGATGCGGGCGGCGTTGGATTCGTCGTCGAAGGAGTTGGGCCGGTATGTGCGGTTGACGAATTACGCGTCGGGGTTGTGCATGCCGGAGATGGCGACGTTGGCGGGTTTGGAGCGTCTGGACATGATGCTCAACGACTCGATGTACGGGATTTTGTTTCGGGACATCAACCCGATTCGTACGTTCGTGGATCAGCGGTTCTCCCGGCAGGTGCATGCGCGGGCGGGGATCATCATCAATACCGGTGAGGACAATTATCTGACCACCGCTGACGCGGTGGAGGAGGCGCACACGGTGACGGTGTCGCAGTTGCTCAACGAGTATTTCGCGCATGAGGCGGGGTTGGCGGACCGGCAGTTGGGTCTGGGGCACGCGTTCGAAATCAATCCGGAGGTGCCGGAGTCGTTCCGGTTGGAGTTGGCGCATGCGTTGCTGGCTCGGGAGTTGTTTCCGGATGCGCCGTTGAAGTGGATGCCGCCGACGAAGCACATGACCGGTGACGTGTTCCGGGGCAATCTGCTGGACGGTTTCTTCAACCTGGTGGGTGCGATGACCGGGCAGGGGATTCTGTTGGTGGGGATGATGACCGAGGCGGTGGTGACGCCGTGGTTGTCGGATCGGGACATCGCGCTGCAGAACGTGCGGTACGTGTTGGGTGCGGCGGGTGGTTTGCATGAGGATTTCGTGCCGGCGTCGGGCGGGTTCATTCAGCAGCGGGCGCATCTGGTGCTGGGTGAGGCGGTGCGGTTGTTGCAGCGGATCGGTGAGCAGTCGTTGTTGACGGCGATCGCCGAGGGCACGTTCGGGATCATGAAGCGGCCGGCGGATCGTGGTAAGGGTTTGGCCGGGGTGGCGCGGCATGAGGTCGGCTACTACAACCCGGCCACCGAGATTCTGGAGCGGCCGGTATGAGTGGTGCGGTGGTGCGGCCGTACGGGGACACCACCGGTGACGGCATGGTGCAGGTGTCGTTCACGTTGCCGGTGGCCCATGACAAGCGGGGCGAGGGTGCGGCGGTCCAGTTGGCGAACCGGATGGGCATTGACCCGGCGATGCTGGTGCACGCGAAGCAGATGGGTGACGGGTTCACGTTCTTCGTGGTGTACGGGCGGGTGAACCATCTGGTGGATCTGTCGGCGGTGCGGGTGTTGGAGCGGGACTTTCCGTTGCTGAGCGCCAGGGAGGTCAACGCGGTCGTGAAGCGTGGGCTGCGGCGGAAGTTGTCGGTGGTGGGGGCGTGTATCGGCACGGACGCGCACACGGTGGGCATCGATGCGATTCTCAATGTGAAGGGCATCGCGGGGGAGAAGGGCCTGGAGTACTACCGGGAGTTGTCGGTGACGAACCTGGGTGCGCAGGTCAGTGTGCCGGAGTTGGTGGAGGCGGCGCGGGCGGTGCGGGCGGATGCGGTGTTGGTGTCTCAGGTGGTGACCCAGCGCGACGCGCATCTGCACAACACGAGGGAGATGTCGGCGGCGTTCCGGGAGGCCCTGCCGGCGGGTCGGCGGCCACTGTTGATCGTGGGTGGGCCGCGGTTCGACGAGTCGCAGGCGGCGGAGTTGGGGGTGGATCGGATTTTCGGTCGGGGTACCACTCCGGGTGAGGTGGCGTCCTACCTGGTGCATGCGTTGGTCGGCAGGAAGGTGAAGGTGGCATGAGGGAGCGGGATGTCCGGCTGGGGTTGACGGTGACGCATCGGCGGTATGTGCCGTACGGGCACGCGCACTATGCGGGAAATCTGGTCGACGGCGCGTACGCGTTGGGTCTGTTCGGGGATGTGGCTACCGAGGTGTGTATCCGGACCGACGGCGACGAGGGGCTGTTCGCGGGGTATTCGGATGTGCGGTTCCATGCGCCGGTGCGGGCCGGTGACGTGGTGGAGGTGACCGGTCAGGTGAGCCGGGTGGGTACCCGCAGCCGCACGGTGGAGTTGAGTTGTGTGGTGGTGTGTCGGGGCCGACCGGAACGGGGTGAGTCGGCCGCGGAGGTGCTCGACGTGCCGTTGGTGGCGGTGACCGCCACCGGCACCGTGGTCGTGCCGGCGGCGTGAGCGTCGCGGTCTGCGCCGACGTCGGCTCGACGTACACGAAGGTCGCTGTGGTGGATCTCGACGGCGGTGGGTTGGTGTCGGCGGCGGCGGCGCCGACGACGGTGGGCACGGATGTGCTGTGGGGGCTGGATGCCGCGGTCGCGGCGGCGACCGTGGGTCTGGGTTGCGGTGACGTGCCGTGGTATGTGTGTTCGTCGGCTGGTGGTGGGCTGCGGTTGGCGGTGGTGGGATATGAGCCGCTGGTGACGGCGCAGGCGGGCCGGCGGGTGGGTCTGTCGGCGGGGGCGGACGTAGTGCACGTGGCCGCCGGTCGGTTGGAGTTGTCGGCGTTGCGGGCGGCCCGTCCGGATGTGGTGTTGCTGGTGGGCGGCACCGACGGTGGGGACGCGGACACGCTGAGGCACAACGCGGTTCGGTTGGCGCGGGCGCGGTGGCGGGTGCCGGTGGTGCTCGCCGGCAATGTGGACGTCCGTGCGGAGTTGCAGGCGGTGCTGGCCGGCGCGGGGGTGCCGGTGACGGTGGCGGACAACGTGTTGCCGCGGATCGGGGTGTTGGCGCCGTTGTCGGCGCGTGCGGCGATCCGGCGGGTGTTCCTGCGGCATGTCATCGGCGGTAAGCGGTTGTCGCGGGGGGGCCGGTTCGCTCGGCTGGTGCGGGCGGCAACTCCGGATGCGGTGTTGACCGGGGTGGAGGCTCTGGCCGATGTGGTCGGTGGTGACCTGGTGGTGGTGGACGTGGGTGGAGCCACCACGGACGTGTACTCGGTGTTGACTCCCGATGAGCGGGCGGATGGGCCGGGCCGGGAGGTGGCCGGCGCAGTGTGGCGGGCCCGGACCGTCGAGGGGGACCTGGGGATGCGGTGGAGTGCTCCTGGGGTGGTGCGCGCCGGTGTCGAGGAACGGCTGGTGGGGGTGGGGGAGCAGGACGGGTTGGCGGCGGAGGCGGTGCTCCGTGCCGCTGAGCCGGGTTTTCTGCCGTCGGATGCCGTGGGGCGGGCTGTCGACGCGCGGATCGCGGGGTTGGCGGCGACGGTGGCGTTGCGTCGGCACGCTCGGGGGGTGGGTACCGGGGAGCGGGCGGGTCGGGATCTGCGGGATGTGCGGCTGCTGGTCGGTTCGGGTGGTGTGTTGCGGCATGCCCCTCGCGGCGAGGCGGTGGGGGTGTTGGTCGCGGTGCTGGGCGATCATGCTGGTGGGTGGGCGCTGCCGCGGTCGGCGCGGTCGGTGGTGGACACCGACTATGTGCTGGCCGCCGCGGGGCTGCTCGCGGCGGATCATCCGGTGGCGGCACGGGCGTTGCTGAGTCCTCTCTGTGGTTGAGGAGCGGCGACACGCCGGGGCGGTGGCGGCGACTCGTCGGGGGTGGGTTGACAAGGCTGGGGGTGTGGCACGTACCGTCTTTGAGTCCTACCACGGGAAGCGGCTGTTGTTCGCTTCGTCCCTTCGTCCGCTGGCCGAGCGACATGGTGTACGTCAAAGTCGCGGCGGCCAGGTCCAGCGGGCGGGGGTCGGCGGGGCGGCGCGAACCGGCCGCGGTTACCGGTGTTTGGCGGGGTGAGGTGCACGGCCAGTAGACAACGGCCCGACGGGGACAGCCAGTCGCCGTCCGGTCGGTCCGAAGGTCGGGGTGCCGCATTCGGCCGCATCGGCCGGGAGGGGCCTGGGAGCATCGGGGCGTGGCATATGCCGCGCCCCGACTTCGTGTCCGCCCGGTGGCCGGTTCAGGTGGTGGTGGGGCGGGTCCGCACGTGTAGGCGTTCGCCCTGCGGGCCGAACAGGTTGAGTACTTCGGTGGGTTCGTTGCCGGGGTTGGCGACGCAGTGCGGTACTCGGGTGTCGAATTCGGCGACCTCGCCGGGTGTGAGCGTGAGGTCGTGGTCGCCGAGGTGTAGCCGTAGCTGCCCGGAGAGCACGTACAGCCATTCGTAGCCCTCGTGGGACTGGGGTTGCGGGTCGGTGGGGGTGTGTGGGGGCAGGATCTGTTTGAACGCCTGGAGGCCGCCGGGGCGGCGGGTCAGTGGCAGGAATGTCATGCCGTGGCGGACGATGGGGCGGGCCCGTACCCGTGGGTCGCCGACGGTCGGCGCGCCGACCAGTTCGTCCAGTGGCACCTGGTGGGCGCGGGCCAGCGGCAGGAGGAGTTCCAGGGTGGGGCGGCGGTGTCCGGATTCGAGTCGGGACAGGGTGCTGACCGAGATTCCGGTGGTGTCGGCGAGTTCGCTCAGGGTGGTGCCGCGGTGTTTGCGTAGGGCCCGCAGGCGGGGGCCGACCGCCGCCAGCACCGCCGCCTCCTCGTTTGCCATAGCAGCAACATTACTTTTCTTCGTTCGTGGTCGGTCGCGGGGTGGGGGTCGACAGGCGGCGGGGCCGCGTGCTGTCCGCCCGCCGCCGCTGGTGCTCGTGCCGGCCGTGCCGGTGGGTGGTTTCGGTGCCGTCGCTGGGCGGCGGCGTGGACCTTCGGGTCGCCCGGGTAGCCTTCGGCGCGTGATCGCGCCCGACTCGCCCGTGACGACCGTGGACCGCGCCGCCGGGTCCAGCCCGCCGGCTCGACCGGCTCGACCGGTTCGGCTGCCGCTGGCGGTGGCGCTGGCGCTGGCGGGCGGGTTGGCGCTGCTGGTGGCGTTCCCCCCGTACGGGTGGTGGCCGCTGGCGCCGGTCGGTGTGGCACTGCTGGCCGCCGCGACCCACCGGCGGCGGTGGCGTGCCGGCGCCGCGTTGGGCTTCCTGACCGGTCTGGCCCTGTTCGCGCCGTTGCTGGCCTGGACGAACCTGCACACCGGCTACCTGCCGTGGGTGCTGCTGTCGCTGTTGCAGGCCGGCTATCTGGCGCTGCTGGGTGCGGCCACGGCGTGGGTGTCGCCGCTGGCCGACCGGTTCCCGGCGGGCTGGCCGGCGCTGACCGGCGTGCTGTGGGTGGGGCAGGAGGCGCTGCGTGACCGGACCCCGTTCGGCGGGTTCCCGTGGGGGCGGCTGGCCTTCGGTCAGGACGGCTCGCCGCTGCTGCGGCTGGCCGCGTTGGGTGGCGCGCCGCTGGTGACGTTCGCGGTGGCGCTGACCGGCGGGTTGCTCGTCACGGGGCTCTGGTGGCTGCTGCGGGCGCGTCGAGCGGCCAGCGGCAGGTGGTGGGCGCCGACGGCCGGTTGTGCCGCGGCGGTGGTGTTGGTGCTCGCCGGTGGGCTGCTGGTGCCGGTCGCGACGACCCGTCCCGGTGCGTCGGTCACGGTGGCCGTCGTGCAGGGCAACGTGCCCCGGCTCGGCCTGGACTTCAACGCCCAGCGGCAGGCGGTGCTCGACAACCACGTCGACGCCACCATCGACCTGGCCGGTGAGGTCGCCGCCGGCGGTACGCCGCGCCCGGACCTGGTCGTGTGGCCGGAGAACTCCAGCGACATCGACCCGCTGCGCAACCCGTCCGCCGGGGCGCGCATCTCTGCCGCCGCCGACACCGTCGGCGTGCCGATCCTGGTCGGCGCGGTGCTGTTCGGGCCGGAGCGGGGACAGGTGCGCAACGCGGGGTTGTTGTGGCGTCCGGGCAGCGGACCCGACCTGGAGCAGCTGTACATCAAACGGCACCCGGTGCCGTTCGCCGAGTACGTGCCGCTGCGCGGTATCGCCCGGATGGTCAGTGACCAGGTCGACCGGGTACGGGCCGACTTCGTGGCCGGCACCGAGCCGGGGGTGATCGACACCGGGTCTACGGTGCTCGGCGACGTCATCTGCTTCGAGGTCGCCTACGACGGGCTGGTCCGGGACACGGTCGTCGGCGGGGCGCAGCTGCTGGTGGTGCAGACCAACAACGCCACGTTCGACGTGGCCGAGGCGCGCCAGCAGTTGGCGATGGTGCGGCTTCGGGCGGTGGAGCACGGCCGGCCGGCGTTGATGGCCTCGACGGTCGGGGTGTCCGGGTTCGTGACCCCGGACGGGCGGGTAAGCGATGCCACCGGGTTCAACACCCGCGCGGTGGTGGTGCGGCAGTTGCAGCTGACCGGCGGGCGCACGCTGGCCACCCGGGTGGGGGTGTTGCCGGAGGTGGTGCTGGCCGGGCTGGCGGTGGCCGCGTTGGCTGGGGCGGCGGTGCTGCGGCGCCGGTGGGCCGGTCGGGATGGACGGGCGGCCGGCGGCCCGGGGTGAGGGGGCAGCGGTGGTGCACAGGACCGACATCCGTCCTGGGGTGACGGGGGTGCCCGACGTGGGTCGGGTGCTGGTGGTCATTCCGACGTACAACGAGGCCGACAACGTCGCGGCGATCGTGCGGCGGGTTCGCGAGGCCGCACCGCAGGTGGAGATTCTGGTCGCCGACGACAACAGTCCGGACGGCACCGGCGAGATCGCCGAGGGGATCGCCCACGCCGATCAGCGGGTGCACGTGCTGCACCGGGAGGGCAAGCAGGGGCTCGGCGCGGCATACCTGGCGGGGTTCGCGTGGGCGCGACGGCGTGGCTTCGACGCCGTGGTGGAGATGGACGCCGACGGCTCGCACGCCCCGGAGGATCTGCCGGCGCTGCTGCTTGCGGCCCGCGACGCCGATGTGGTGATCGGGTCACGGTGGACCAGGGGCGCCCGGGTGGTCAACTGGCCGTGGCGGCGGCTGCTGCTGTCGCGGTGCGGCAACATGTACGCGCGGCTGGCGTTGGGTATGCCGCTGGCGGACGCCACCGGCGGCTACCGGGTGTACCGGGCGGGTGTGCTGGACGCCCTGGATCTGGAATCGGTGTGCTCTCAGGGATACTCGTTCCAGGTGGAGCTGTCCCGGTTGGCGCACCGGGCTGGGGCACGGATCGTGGAGGTGCCGATCACGTTCGCCGAGCGGGAACGTGGTGCCAGCAAGATGAGCCCGCTGATTGTGGCCGAGGCGCTGTGGCGGATCACCGGGTGGGCGGTGTCCGACCGGCGTACCGCGGTGCGCCGGGGCCTGCGCGCCGCCACGGCGGGACAGGCTCGGTGGCCCTGAGCGGAGCCGTGTCATGCTGGACGGGACGCCTGCGCCCGCCGGCACGGCGGTGACGACGAGGCGTCGTGAGGCGGATGGGGTGATATGCGCCGAGCACTGAGGTTCGTACCGTTGGCCCTTCTGGTGTCCGTGGCCGCGGAACTGGCCGTGTTCGTGCTGGTGGGCCGGGTGGTCGGCTTCGGTGCGGCGACGCTGCTGGTGTTCGCGGCCTCGCTGTTGGGGCTGGTGCTGCTGCGCCGGGAAGGCATCCGGGCGTGGCGAGGGTTCCGGGAGGCCGCGCAGTCCGGCCGGCCGCCGGGCCGGCAGGTGACCGACGGGTTGGCGGGGCTGCTGGGGGCGTTGCTACTGGCGGCCCCGGGGTTGGTCAGTGGCCTGGTCGGGTTGGTGTTGCTGGTGCCGCCGGTGCGGCGGCTGGCGCGAGGCGGCATGCAGCGCACGGCCGAGCGGCGGGTGTCGTCGATGGCCGCCGGTGACCTGTTCGGTCCGCGCCGGGTGCGGGTGTACCAGGGTGGAGCGCAGCAGCCGGCGGGCGGTCCGCCGCAGTCGGGTGCGCCGCCGTCGCAGCCCGCGGCCGGGCCGGGACAGCCGGCGGCGGAGCAGGGCGGCGCCATCGAGGGTGAGATCGTGGAGCCGCGCAACAGCTGAACAGACGCATCACGACGCCCCCGGGAAGCGATCTCCCGGGGGCGTCGTGTTGGTGTGGGTCAGCCGCGACCGCGGCGGGTGCGGACCTCCTGCAGCCGTTCGGCGAGGATGTCCTCCAACTCCGCGATCGACCGCCGTTCCAGCAGCATGTCCCAGTGGGTACGCGGCGGCTTGGCCTTCTTCTGCTCGGGCTCGTTGCCGTCGACCAGCCGGGCCACGCTGCCGTCGAACTTGCACTCCCAGGTGGTCGGCACCTCGGCGTCGACGGCGAACGGCACCTCGAACTGGTGGCCCTTGGCGCACAGGTACTCGCGGGTCTGCCGCGGCGCGAGCTCCGTGTTGCGGTCGGATTCATAGCTGACCGCGCCCAGCCGGCTGCCGCGCAGCATACGCTCGCCCATGATCGACTTCCCCTCTTCGGTGGTGCAGGTCCTATCGGTGTAACGGTCCGCCGCCGCCGGGCCATTCCCATGGCCACGCCTCGACGGCCAGCCCCCGGGGTGCGCAGTCAAGGGTAACCGGCCACACCGTACGCCCGGCGGGGTGCGTCCCGGCCGGGTCGTCTCGGCAAACCGTCGCCGCCAGCGGAGATGGTAACCGGCTCCGGAGCCGGCCGTGGCGTGAGCGGGCGAAGTGAGGGTTTGGCGAGGCGTCGACCGCGGGCGAAACGCCGCCCATGCCGCCATCCACGTCCGCTGCGGCACGTTCGGCTGCCCCCGCCCGCAGGTGGGGTCAGGGGGAAGGAGTCAGGCGGGCCAGGGCGGCGGCGAGGTCACCCACCTGGCCGGCGAGTTGAGCGGTCCGCTGCCGGGACTCGTCGCGGTCGGCCTCGGTCTCACGCAGGCGTACCGTCAGCTCGGCCAGGCGGCCCTCGGCGGTGCTGGCTGCCGACCGGGCGGTCTCCAGGTCGGCGCGCAACGTGCTGATCCGGTCGGTGGCGGCGGTCAGTTCCTCATCGGCCTGGCGGGCCGCCTGCTGCGCCCGGTCGCGGTCGACGTCGGCCTGCGCGCGGGCCGCCTCGGCCCGTTGCGCATCGGCGCGGGCCCCGGCGGCCAGCGCGGAGGCCCGCTCGGCAGCGGCGGATGCCTGCGTGACAGCTGTCCGGGCCTGTTCGATGTCGGCGCGGGCGTGCTCGGCGTCGATTCGCAGCGCGCCGATGTCGGCCCGCAGCCGCTCGGCCTGCGCGCCCGTGTCGGCGGCGGCCCGTCCGGCGCGCTCGGCGTCGGCGCGGGCGGCGTCGCGTTCGGCGGTCAGCTCGGTCGACCGGCGTCGCTGCGCGTCCAGGTCGGCGAGCAGCGACGCCAGCTGCGCGCGGACGCTGTCCCGGTCGGACTCGGCCTGCGCCCGTAGCGCCTGTGCGGCCGCCGTCGCCCGGCTGGCCTCGTCGCGCGCCGCCTCGGCCCGCTCGGCCCGCTCGGCGGCCGCCGCCGCCAACTCGCCGGCCCGGGCGGCGTCGGCCCGGGCATCCTCGGCCTGGGCCGACGCGGCCCGCGCCTGCCGGCGTTCCCGCTCGGCGCGGGCGGCGGCGTCCTCGGCCGCCCGCAGCGCCTCGTCGCGCTCGGTCTGCGCCGCCGCGACCTCGCCGGCCGTCTCCGCGCGGACCTGCGCCACCTGCCGCTGCACCCCGGCCGGGGACAGTTCGGCGTGCAGCGCCTCGGTGAGGGTCTCCACGATCTGGTCGAGCCGATCCACGGCCTCCCAGGTGCGGGCCACCTGACCGGGCAGGCCGGGGGCGTTGCGGTGACGCATCCGGCTGTTGCGGGAGGCACGCTGGCAGGTGCCGTCGTTGTCCCGGCAGTACCGGAACGGGCGGCCCGCGCCGGCGCGTTGCGGCACGTCACGGCCGCAGTGGGCGCAGGGGCGGTACTCGGGGGTGTGCTGGGCGTCCATCGAACGGGCAGTCTAGTGGGCGGTCTGCGCGGTGAACGCCACCTCGGTCGCCTCGTGGGCGGTCAGCCGCAGCACCGTCTCGCCGTAGGGGCTGCGCACCAGGAGTCGCTGCGTCGCCGCCGAGACCAGTCGGGCGCGTACGGTGCCGGGCTGCCAGGCCAGTTCCGCCACGGTGATCCGCCCCGGGCAGGTGACTCCACGAAGGGTGCCCCCGGGCAGTCCGGGCAGTGGGGCCGGTAGCAGCCGCAGTTGGCCGGGGCGGCCCTGCACCAGCGACTCGATCAGCACGGCCGGCAGGGTGTGGGCGGCATCGGCGTTGTAGGTGACCCGTCCGGGGTTGTGTGCGCTCATCAGCGACCGGAAGAACATGTCCCGGCCGATGATCTTCAGGAGGTTCGCCTGGACGAGCGGCCCGTCGTGCAGGCGAGCGGCGACCAGCGCCCGGTGCAGGCTGCCGTGGGCGGACAGGTCCTCGTCACCGCGGCGCCGCAGCGCCCGATGCGCCGCCACCGCCAGCTCCGGGGTGTCCTCGGGGGTGATCTCACCGAGCGGCCACACCGGATACAGGTGGCTGACGTGCCGGTGGTTCTCGTCGGCGCGGTAGCCGGGCCAGGCCCACTCTGCCAGCGCCCCGTCCTGCCCGACCCGGTACGCGGGCAGCCGTCCCGCCAGGCGTACCCACCGGTGCTCGCCGGTCAGCGCGGCGGCCACGGTGAACGCGTGCCGCGCCGCGGCGATGTCCATCGTCGCGTTCACCGCCACGTGCACCGGGACACCCGTCGCGTCCAGCGGCCCGGTCTCCGCCGAGTACGACGGCACGAACCCCAGCGTCCCGTCGGCGCCGGTGACGGTCAGCACGTCGGCGAGGAACTCGGCCACCTCCACCAGCCAGCCAGCCACCTCGCCCAGCGGCTCCCCGGTCACCAGATGCTGCTCGTACAGCGGCAGCAGCAGCCAGTGGGCGCCGGGCAGCCACGCCGCGAACGGCCAGTCCGGGTGCAGGTGGAACAGGTGGCCGTGCTCGCCGTCGGTGCGGCTGGGCGCCAGCAGACCGCGGGCGCCGTACACGGCGCGGGCGTTGCGCCGCCAGTCGTCGACCTGGCCACGCACCAGCCGGGCGTGGGCGGCGGTGACCTCCGGCAGGGCGCCGACGGTCGCCGTGGCCAGCTGCAGGTTCAGGTTGGCGTCGGTGGTGAAGTCACCCGCCCAGGCGGCGCCCCACGAACCGAGCCACAGGCCGGTCAGCCGGGGTGGCAGCACCCCGCTGGCACTGTGCAGCAGGTACCGCCCGGCGTGGAACAGCCGCTCCAGCAGGGCCGCGTCCGGCGTGTGCGGGTTCGCGGCCTGCCTGGCCAGCAGCTCACCCACCGGCAACGCGCGCTGCGTCGCCGGCACGTCCAGGTCCAGACTCACCCGCCGGTACGCCGGTGCGTGCCGGGCCGTGTGCCGGGCCAGCAGGACGCCGTAGCGGGCGTCGCGGTGCCCGGCCAGCCGACGCGCCAGCACAGCGGTGTGCCATCGGGTCTCCGGACGGTCGAGCACCGTCAGCAGCAGGGCGGGCCCGTGCACCTGAACACCGTCGGCGTCGACGGTCACGTCGCCACGCAGCAGCGTCAACCCCTCGAAGCCGTACGCGCCGCCGGCACGCGGGTAGCGGCCCCGCACCCGCAGCAGGACCAGCCCGTCGCGCCGGTACGCCGACACCGCGTAGCGCACCGAGGCGGGCCGGCCGGGCAGCTCACCTGTCGCGCCGACCCGGCAGTCACCCATGTCCAGCTGGGTGACGATCAGCCGATCGGCCCGGGAGACGAACGAGCGGCGCTGCCCACCAGCCCACTGGATGACCACCTCGCCGGTGTCGAAGTCGGTGTGCCGGCGGTAGTCGGGCGCGCCGTCCGGTTCGCCGACGGCGTCGATGGTGAGGGCGAAACCCGGATGGAACGACTGTGTCCAGCGCAGCACCCCGTCGCCGGCCAACAGCCGGCTGGCCTCGGTCCGTCGATCGTCGAGGATCAACTCCCGGATCCGGGGCAGCAGGGCGGCCAGCCGTGGTGGGCGGGCCTGCCGGGTGCCGTTGGGCAGCACGAAGCGGTGGTGGTTGACCACGATGCGTTCCGAGTGGGGCTGCCCGTGCACCATGATCCCGTACTCGCCGTTGCCGGCGAGGAACGCGTCCTCCCACCCGGCTGCCGCAGCCATGTCCCAGATCTGGTGCACCGGACCGGTCACCGGGCAGCCGCCGAGCCGTCGCCCACCGGCACCGGCACGGCGGGTGCCGTGGCCGTGCTGTCCCGGACGGTCAACCGGGGTTCCAGCAGGGTCACCTCAGGCACCGGCTCCTCGTGCAGCTTGCGCATCAGCAGCGACACGGCCTGCCGGCCGATCTCCTCGGCCGGCACCGGCACCGAGGTCAGGCGCGGGCTCGCGTGCTCGGCGAACTGGTCCGGGCAGACCGCCACCACCGACACGTCGTACGGCACCCGCCGGCCCAGCCCGACCAGCGTCGCCTGCACCGGACCGACCGCCGCCTCGTTCTGCACCACCAGCCCGGACAACTCGGGATGCCGGGTGAAAAGCTCCACCACCCGGGCGTGTACGTCGGTGGCGTTCTCCTCGCAGGGCTCGGTGACCGCGTCGACGCCGTGCCGCTGCGCCGCCTGCACCACCCCGGCCCGGGTCCGGTGCGCGAACCCGGTCTCCCGGTCGTAGACGGCGCCCGGCGCACCGAGCAGCGCGATCCGCTGGTGCCCGAGTCCGGCCAGGTGCTCCACGCACACCTGGCCGGCGCGGTGGAAGTCCAGGTCCACACAGGTCAGGCCGCCGGTTTCGGCGGGCAGGCCGATCAGGACGCTGGGCCGGCCCAACTCCCGCAGCAACGGCACCCGTGCGTCGCGCAGCTCGACATCCATCACCAGGACCCCGTCGACGAGGGCGCCGGCGGCGATCCGGCGCAGCCCCTCCGGGCCTTCGTCGGAGGTGAGTAGCAGCACGTCGTGCTCGTGGCGGCGGGCGGAGGTCACCACGGCCGTGGCGAACTGCATCACCACCGGCACCTGGATGCCCGACCGCAGCGGCAGCACCAACGCGATCACGTTGGCGCGTCGGCTGGCCAGCGCCCGCGCCCCGGCGTTCGGGTGGTAGCCGAGCAGCCGGATGCTGGCCAGCACCCGGCTGCGGGTGAGTTCGGAGATGGCCCGCTTGCCGCTGAGTACGTACGACACGGTGCTCACCGCGACACCGGCGTGCCGGGCCACGTCGGCGATCGTGGGCTGACCGGACGGCACGCGTCCGCGCCCGCTCACCTGGCCCCGCTCGCGCTGTGCAGCCGCGCCGCCCGACCGGCCGCCGGGCCGCGTACCGTGACGGCGCCGACCAGCCGCACGTCGGCCGCGGAGCGCCCGACCAGCACGGTGTGGGTGGCGTCCTCCACCACGTGGGCGCCCTGGTCGGTGTCCCACCACCCCAGCTCGCCGGTGCGCAGCCGCAGCGTGACGGTGCGCCGCTCGCCGGGAGCCAGGAGCAGCCGGGCGAAGTCCCGCAACTGCCGCAGTGGCTGCTTGACGCGGGAGCGCCGTTGCCGGGTGTACAGCTGCACCACCTCCTCGCCGACGCGGTCACCGGTGTTGGTGACGTCCACCCTCACCTCGACCTCCTCGCCGACGCTCACCGTCGCCGCGCTCAGTGACAGGTCGCTGTAGTCGAAGCTGGTGTAGGAGTGCCCGTGTCCGAACGGGTACAGCGGTTCACCCCGGAAGTACAGGTAGGTGGCGTCGGCGCCGATCACGTCGTAGTCGAGCAGGTCCGGCAGGTCGGCGGCGTCGGCGTACCAGGTCTGGGTGAGTCGGCCGCCGGGCTCGGCGTCGCCGAGCAGCACGTCGGCCAGCGCGCTGCCGTGTTCCTGCCCGCCGTGCGAGGACCACAGCAGCGCCGGCAGGTGCTCCCGCGCCCAACCGAGGGCGTACGGATAGCTGCTGGTCACCACCAGCACGGTGCGCGGGTTCGCGGCGTGCACGGCCCGCAGCATCGCTTCCTGCCGGGCCGGCAGCGCCAGGTCGACGCGGTCCTCGGTTTCCCGTCCGTTGACCATCGGGTGGTTGCCCAACGTCACCACCGCCACGTCGGCGGCGGCAGCCAGCGCGGCGGCCTGCGCCACGCCGTCGACGACCAGGTCGATACCGAAGGGGGTGCCGGCGGACGTCCCGTGGCCGGCGACCCGTAGTCGCCCCTCGTCGTCGACGGTGACGTACCGGTCGGTGTCCAGGTGACGCAGCAGCACCGTGCCGTCGGGGAGCGGGTCGAACTGGAAGGTCTCCCGGACCACCCAGCCGCCCGGCCCCGCGCGGTCGTTGACGAGACCGCCGTCGTCGGTGGCGCCGACGTGTCGGCCGTTGCTGACGGCCCGCAGCGCCACGGTGTCGTGTCCCCAGTCGTAGACGTCGAACCAGGTGGCCTCGGCGTCCACGGTGAGCGGCCCGCCGGCGGTGCCCTCGGGGCACCGCACGTACCGGTCACCGACCCGCAGGGCGATGCGGTCGGTGCCCGGATGGGTGGTGACCTCCGGCAGCCGCCCGGCCAGCCCCTCGTACGCGGTCACCGCGTACGGCAGGGTGCCGCTGTACCAGTCCTGGTGGACGACGTCGGCCTGCGGGCCGAGCACCGCGAGCCGCGGCCCGCAGGTCAACGGCAGCAGCCCGGTGTTGCCCAGCAGCACGAACGACTGGCGGGCGGCCTCCCGGGCGAGTTCCCGGTGGGCCGGACAGTCGACGACCTCGGTGCCGGTGCCGGCGTACGGGTCGGTGTGTGGTGGGTCGAGGTCACCCAGCCGCAGCCGCACGGAGAGGATGCGGCGGACCGCCCGGTCCACGTC
Source organism: Micromonospora sp. LOL_024 (assembly GCF_048060415.1). Lineage (NCBI taxonomy): Bacteria > Bacillati > Actinomycetota > Actinomycetes > Micromonosporales > Micromonosporaceae > Micromonospora > Micromonospora sp. LOL_024. The sequence goes on along the minus strand of NZ_JBHMIS010000004.1, from coordinate 67,874 downwards.
GGAGGTGGCGAGCAGGCCCCGCCGCAGCGCCTCGGTCAGTCGTTCGCGGGTGGGTGTGCTGTCGGCGTCGTCCTCGGTGAAGCTGTCGATGCCGGCGCGTAGCGCGGCGGCGTACCCGCTGACGTGGTCGGCCAGGTGGCCCTGCGCTTCGGCGATGTTGGTCACCGCGCCCGCGTCGCCGACGACCATCACCTCGTCGGGCGCCCAGCGGCGCAGTTCGCCGTCGATCAGTGGGCTCAGGTGGGCCGGCACCCCGTCGACCAGATTGTAGGAGGCCATCGCGGCGACTGCCGCGCCGGCGGCGATAGGTGCGCGGAACGCCGGTAGCTCGTACTCGTGCAGCACCCGGGGTGGCAGGTCGCTGGAGGTGGTGGCCCGGTCGGTCTCGTTGTTGTATCCGAGGAAGTGCTTGACGGTGGGGGCGGTACGCAGGCGCTCGGGATGATCGCCGCGCAGGCCCTCGGCGTAGGCGGTGGCGAGCCGGCCAATCAGCCACGGGTCCTCCGACCAGCCTTCCTCGTTGCGTCCCCAGCGTGGGTCGCGCAGCGGGTTGACCACCGGCGCCCACACGTTCAGGCCGACCCGGCCGGGGTCGGCGTGGTGCTTGGCGCGCACCTCGCTGCCGACGGCGACGCCGACGGCGCGTACCAGCTCGGGGTTCCAGCTGCTGGCCAGGCCGATGGCCTGGGGAAACACGGTGGCGGGGCCGAGCCAGGCGACACCGTGCAGGGCCTCGGTGCCGGTCCGGAAGGCCGGTAGGTCGAGCCGGGGTACGGCGGCCTGCCACTGGTGCAGCAGGCCGATCTTCTCCGACAGGGTGAGCCGGGCCAGCAGGTCGTCGATCCGATCACGGGCGCAGGGCGTGGTGCGGTCGGTCATGGTGCATCGCCTTCCAGTGCCCGGCACGCCGGTTGTCGAAGCGCTTCGACTGCGGATGGCCGAGCGGCATCGCAGGTCATGGTGGGGGAGCGGTCGTCGGCCCGGACGCTGGCGAAGCGCTTCGACAACCGTGAGAAGCAAGCCGCCCCGGTTGCCCGAACGGAGCGGCGGACTTCGAGGTTGGCACCCGCGGGGGGATCGGGTCAAGGCTCGGCGCCGGCGGTCGCGCCGACGCGGCCGGATCAGCGGACGGGTAGCCGTCCCGCTTCGACGGTGGCCAACGCGGCCGTCGCACCGCCGAGGGCCGCCGCGGCGTCCACGGTGGAGGCGTCCAACCGGCACCCGCCCGCGTCTGGCAGGTGGGCCCGCGCGGCCAGCTCCGAGCGCGCCGTCGGCAGCAGCCAGGGTGCCAGCGCCGCGAGGTGGTCGCCCACCACCACCGCCTCCGGGTTGAGCAGGTCGGCCAGGACCGCCACGCCGCGCCCGAGTTGCCGCCCGGTCTCGGCCAGCCCGCTGAGCACCGTCGGGTCGTCCTGACGGGCAAGCGCGACGATCCGCGTCAGCTCCGGCAGGTAATCCACCACCGGGCCGTCAGCCTCGGCATCGGGCAGCAGTCGGCGTACCACGGCGGGCAGCCCGACCAGGGCGGTCAGGCAGCCATGGGCGCCGCAGGCGCACGGCGCACCGGCCGGGTCGAGCGGCAGGTGCCCGATCTCGCCGGCGAAGCCCCGGGCGCCGCGCAGCAACCTGCCGGCGGCGATGATGCCCGCGCCAACGGTGAGCCCGCCGGTGAGGTGCACCAGATCGGCGACGCCCGCGTGCGCGCCGTGCCGCTGCTCGGCCAGAGCGGCGAGGTTGGCGACGCTGTCGACGCCGACGACGAAGCCCGGATCCCGCAGGGCGGCGCGCAGTGCGGCCGCGACCGGTACGTCCCGCCAGCCCAGGGCGGCGGCCAGCGGCACCGCGCCGGCGGTGTCGACCAGCCCCGGCACGCCGACGGTCAGTCCCTGGACGGTTCGGCCGGTGGCACTCACCCGTCCGATGGCCCGACGGCTGAGTGCGGTCAGCGCGCGCAGCGTGTCGGTGGGCGGGACGGCGCTCGCGGCGAATGCCCGCCGCCAGCTGAGCAGCCGGTTGCCGCCCAGGTCGATGGCGACGGCCACCAACTCGTCGGCGCCGATCTGTAGGCCCAGGGCGGCGTACGGCTCGCCGTCGAGGACCAGCATCGTCGCCGGTCGGCCGACCCGGTTCTCGGTCAGCCCGGTCTCGCGGACCAGCCGCTGGGTGATCAGCTCGGACACCAGGCTGGAGACGGTGGCCTTGTTGAGTCCGGTGCGCGCGGCGATGTCTGCCCGGGAGCATGGGGCGTGCAGGCGCACCTGCCGCAGGACCACGGCCCGGTTGGCGACCCGCACATCGCCGAGGTCCGTCGGCTGCGGTTCGTTGTGGATGCTGATCACGATCTGCCCGCTCCCTCGCCGTTGTCACGGCGCGCGTCCATCATCGCGTACCGCGCTGGCGGGACCGACCAGGCCGCCCGCCCTGTCTTGTGGGACGGATCACCGTCGATTAGTTTGTTCGGCTAGAACCCCAACTAATCTTAGCCGGAGCGATCGGCTCCGCAAACCGTCACCGCTAACGAAGGGAGTGCGCCGTGAAGCCTTCCCTGCCGGGCGCATCCACCGACCGACGGAGCATGCTGCGGCTGCTCGGCCTCGGCGCGGCCGCGACCGTGGGCGGCGCCGCCCTGGCCGGGTGCAGCAAGGAGGCCGGCAGTCAGGGCAGCGCCACCAGCGCCGACGCCATCAAGGCCGTACTGCCCACCTACCAGCGGGTCGAGCTGCTCAAGCCGGACATTCCCGGGGAGGGGCCCATCCCCGACGGGTACCTGAGCTACCCGAGCCAACTGCTCGACGCCGTCACCGAGGCACCGGGCCGGGGCGGACCGCCGATCAAGACGATGAGCCCCTGGTGGGGGCCGGCCCCGCCGCCGCTGGGCCGCAACGGGTACCTGGCGGCGGTCAACGGAAAACTCGGCGTCGAGGTCGACCCGAGCCTGCAGGACGGCAACACCTACGCCGACAAACTCAACGCCATGCTGGGTGCCCGGGACGTCCCCGACCTGCTCTCCGCGCCCAACTGGGAGGTCGACAAGGTCGCCCGGTTCTCCGACGCGGTCAAAGCGCTGTTCACCGACCTCACCGACCATCTCAAGGGCGACGCCGCCGCCAGGTACCCGTACCTGGCCTCGCTGCCCAGCGGCGCCTGGGAGTACTCCGTGTGGGGCGGACGGCTCTACGCGGTGCCGTTCCCCACCGACGGCCCGTTCGCCTACGCCCTGTTCCACCGCCGGGACCTGCTCGCCCCCGCCGGCCTGGCCGCACCGAGCAACCCCGACGAGCTGTACGAGTTCGGCAAGAAGGCCACCGACCAGGCCAAGGGTGTGTGGGCCTTCGGCAGCGTCTTCGAGATGGTCCAGCAGTTCTTCGGCTGCCAGCAGACCTGGCGCAAGAAGCCCGACGGCGGCCTGGAGCACAAGTTCGAGAACCCGGCCTTCGCCGCCGCGCTGGAGTTCACCGCCCGGCTGTTCACCGAGGGCCTGGTGCACCCGGACACCGTGGCCAGCAAGGGCGCCGACGAGAAACAGCTGTTCAAGGCCGGCAAGATCCTGATGTACCAGGACGGACTCGGCGCCTGGCAGGGCATGCAGAGCGAACGGGTCAAGGAACTGCCCACCTTCGACATGCAGCCGCTGCCGGTCTTCGGCGCCAGCGGCGCACAGCCGGTCATCTGGGGCGGCGAGAAGCCGGTCTTCTACACCTTCCTCAAGAAGGACCTGGCCCCCGAGCGGGTCGAGGAACTGCTGGGAGTGCTCAACTGGTGCGCCGCGCCCTTCGGCAGTCGCGAGTTCGAACTACGCGAGTACGGCGCGGAGGGCCAGCACTTCACCCGCAGCACCGACGGCACGCCGGCCCCGACCGAGCTGGGCCGAAAGGAACTGGGCGCCCAGTACACCCACATCGGCGGGCGGGTGCCGGTCAAGGTGCGCAGCGGCGACACCCCCCAGTACGTGCAGGACTACATCGGCTACTACCGCAAGCACATCGAGACGATGGAGAAGGACCTGTTCGCCGGCATCAAGCTGGAACTTCCGGCGAACTGGTCGAAGACGCTCCAACCGACCGAAGACAAGATCCGCGACATCGTGCGGGGCCGCCGCCCCGTCGGCGATCTCGACCAGGTACGCAAGGAGTTCATGGACACCGGCGGCGAGGAGGGCCGCGCGTTCCACGAGAGGGCCCTCGCCGACAACGGTCGATGAGCGTGCGTGCGCGGCGCGGAGGCTTCCCGGCATGAGCGCGCCGTCGATCACCCCGTCGCCCGGCCGGCATGCGCCGGCCGGGCGACGCCCGCCCCGCCATCCGCGACGCAACCGGCGTACGCTGCGGGCCCGGCTGCGTCGCGACTGGCCGCTGCTGGCGATGGCCGCGCCCGCGGCGGCGCTACTGCTGGTCTTCCACTACCTGCCCACCCTCGGCAACATCATCGCCTTCCAGGACTACAACCCGTTCGTCGGCGACGATCCCGTCGACGCCTTCCTGAACAGCGAGTGGATCGGCTTCGGCAACTTCGAGGCGCTCTTTCGCGACCCGGCGTTCTGGGACGCCGTGCGCAACACGCTGACCATCACCGCCTTCCAGCTGGTCTTCTTCTTCCCGCTGCCGATCCTGCTGGCGATCCTGCTCAACAGCATCGTCTCCGGCCGGGTACGCGGGTTCGTGCAGAGCGTGGTCTACCTGCCGCACTTCTTCAGCTGGGTGCTGGTGGTGACGTTCTTCGTGCAGATGCTCGGCGGGGCCGGGCTGCTGGCCCAGGAGATGCGCCAGGCCGGCCTGGAGCCCTGGGAGATCATGACCAACCCGGACACGTTCATCGTGCTGGTCACCGCCGAGTCGGTGTGGAAGGACCTCGGCTGGGGCGCGATCGTTTTCCTGGCGGCGCTGTCGGCGATCGACCCGAACCTGTACGAGGCGGCGGCCGCGGACGGCGCGGGGCGCTGGCGCCGGCTGTGGCACATCACTCTGCCCGGCCTGCGTCCGGTCATCGTGCTGCTGCTCATCATGCGCCTCGGCGACGCGCTGTCGGTCGGCTTCGAGCAGTTCATCCTGCAGCGTGAGGCGGTCGGCCGGGAGGCCGCCGAGGTGCTGGACACGTTCGTCTACTACCAGGCCATCAGCACCCAGCAGTGGGGGCTCGGGGCGGCGGCGGGCCTGTTCAAGGCGGTGGTCGGGTTGGCCCTGATCCTCACCGCGAACAAGATTGCGCACCGGCTCGGCGAGCAGGGGGTGTACGCCAAATCATGACTGTCCAGCTCAGTGGTGTCGGCCCGGTGCCGGCGGGACCACCGCCACCGCCTCGCCCACGACGGCGCCCAGGCCGGCCGGTCTGGGAAGGACCGCCGTCGGTGCCCGGCACCCTCGCCAAGGCGGTCGCGCTCACCCTGCTGGTGGCGGCGGTGCTGGTGCCACTGTGGGCGGTGCTGGTCACCAGCCTGGCCTCCCGTGGCACGATCGACGACGCGGGCGGCATGGTGATGGTGCCCCGGGAGATCGACCTGTCGGCGTACATCACCATCTTCAGCGGCGGCGACGTCACCCGGGCGGTGTGGATCAGCACCATGGTCACCGTGCTCGGCACCACGCTCAGCCTCGTGCTCACCGTGCTGGCCGCGTACGGCCTGTCCCGGCCCGATTCGGTGGCCCACCGGGGTCTGCTCTTCTACTTCCTGCTCACCTTCCTGATCTTCCCCGGGTTGGTGCCGAGCTACCTGGTGGTCACCGGCCTGGGTCTCAAGGACAACATCTGGTCGCTGATCCTGCCCAGCGCCATCAGCGTGTTCAATCTGGTGGTGATCCGGGCGTTCTTCATGAACGTGCCAGCCGAGTTGCTGGACAGCGCCCGCATCGACGGTGCCGGCGAACTGCGCATCCTCACCCGGATCGTGCTGCCGCTGTCCCGGGCGGTGATCGCCGTGGTGGGCCTGTTCTACGCCGTCGGCTACTGGAACGCCTACTTCAACGCGGTGCTCTACATCGACTCGAACGACAAGTTCCCCATCCAGCGGGTACTGCAGAGCTACATTCTGGCCGGGCAGTCACCGAACGTCTCCGGCGCGGCCGTGAGCCTGCCCGGAGTGACCGCGTACCCGCCCACCCTCGCCGTCAAGATGGCAGTGGTGGTGGTCACCGTCATCCCCGCCGTGATCATTTATCCGTTCGTGCAGCGGCACTTCACCAAGGGCATGATCACCGGAGCGGTGAAGGGCTGACCGACGCCGGCAACCTGCCGTTGGGCGCCTGACCGGGCCGGTCGGTCGGCGCCGAGGATCATCAGTTCCTGGAACATCTTCGGCGTTGACAGGGGCAGATCCGATCAATAGTTTGGGTGTTTCCTAAACTAAAGCGGCGGGTGGCGGCGATGTGGACCGACGGGCGGCTCTGCTACGGCGGTGACTACAACCCGGAGCAGTGGCCGGCGCAGGTCTGGACCGAGGACATCGCGCTGATGCGCCAAGCAAAGGTCAACCTGGTCACCGTCGGCGTGTTCGCCTGGTCGCGGCTGGAACCGGCACCCGGCCGGTACACCTTCGGCTGGCTCGACGAAGTGCTCGACCTGTTGCACGGCGCCGGCATCCGGGTCGCCCTGGCCACCCCCACGGCCTCGCCGCCGCCGTGGTTCTCGCTGGCCCACCCGGGCGCGCTGCCCGTCACCGCCGACGGGGTACGCCTGCACCACGGCAGCCGGGACACCTACTGCGCCGCCACACCCGCCTACCGGCAGGCCGCCCGGCGCATCGCCGCCGCCCTCGCCGACCGGTACGCCGAACATCCGGCCCTCGCGCTGTGGCACGTACACAACGAGTACGGCACCATCTGTCACTGCGAGCAGACCGCCCGGGAGTTCCGCCGCTGGCTCAGAACCCGCCACGGCGACCTGACCGGTCTCAACGACGCCTGGGTCACCAGCTTCTGGGGCCAGCACTACTCCGACTGGGCGCAGATCAGCACCCCCCGGGCCACCCAGTACCTGCCCAACCCCGGCCACCTGCTGGACTTCCGGCGTTTCTGGTCGGACACGCTGCTCGCCGCGTACACCGACCAACGTGACCTGCTGCGTGCCGCGAACCCGGCGGTCCCGGTCACCACCAACTACGTACTCGGCGACTGGGTGCCCGTCGACCATGCCCGCTGGGCCGCCGAGGTGGACCTGGTCGCCATCGACCACTACCCGTCAGCCGCCGACGGCGGTGCCGAGGAGCAGACCGCGCTCGCCGCCGACCTGGCCCGCGGCTGGGCCCGGCACGCCAGCGCCCGCCGGCCGCCGGCCGTGCCCGCCGCCACCGCGTCCACACCGGCGTGGCTGCTCATGGAGAGCGCACCCAGCCAGATCCACACCGCCGGACGGATGCACAGCAAGGAGCCCGGACGGATGCTGCGGCACAGCCTCGCCCACGTCGCCCGCGGCTCCCACGGCGCCATGTTCTTCCAGTGGCGGGCTCCGGTGGGCGGCGCCGAAAGGTTCCACACCGCCCTGGTGCCGCACGCCGGACCGGACAGCCGGGTGTTCCGGGAGACCGTCGAACTCGGGGCCGCCCTGGAACGGCTCGCCGAGGTGCGCGGCGGCGTCGAGGCCAGCGTGGCGCTCACCGTCGACGCCGCCAGCGGCTGGGCGCTGCGCCACCCGGGCCTCCCGTCGACCCGCCTGGACCACCACCTGGAGCTGGCCGCCGCCCACCGCGCCTTCTGGCGAGCCGGGTACGGCTGCGCCACCGTCACCCCCGGCGATCCGCTCGACGGATACCGGCTGCTCGTCGTGCCCGCCTTGTACCTGGTCGACGACGCCACCACCGACTGGTTGCGGGAGTACCTCCACGGCGGCGGCCACCTACTGGTGACGTACCTCAGCGGCACGGCCGACGAGCACGCCCGGGTACGCCTCGGCGGCTACCCCGGCGCCCTGCGGGACCTGCTCGGTGTCCGGGTCGAGGAGTTCCATCCGCTCGCCGACGACGAGCACGTCCGCCTCCGCGACGGCGGGACCGCACGGATCTGGAGCGAGACACTACGCGTGGCCGGAGCGCAGGTGGTCAGCTCGTACGCCGGTGGGGTGCTGGACGCGATGCCCGCCGTCACCCGACATCGCAGCGGCGCGGGAACGGCCTGGTATGTCTCCACCCGGCCCGACGACGCCACCTACCGCCGACTCGCCGACACCACCGCACGGGCGGCCGGCGTCGTCCCGGTCTGCCCCGCCGCCCCCGACGGTGTCGAGGCGGTACGGCGTCGGCACGCGGACGTGAGCTGGTTGTTCCTGTTCAACCACAGCGACCGGCAGCAGCGCGTGCCGGCCCGGGGAATGGAGTTGCTCTCCGCGACACCGGTCGAGGCGGCGGTGACGCTGCCGCCCGGCGGCGTCGCGGTACTCCGCGAGAAGGCCGACTGACCCGTTGTGGTCGGGGGGTCCGTTGCGGTCAGGGCGTGGCGACGGCGGCGCGGGAACGGTCGGCGGCGATCCGTACGGCCATGGCGGCCAGCACCGTGCCCATCAGCAGCCGCTGCACGCGCAGCCACAACGGCCTGCGGCTCAGGAAGCCGGCGATCCCACCGGCGGTCAGCACGATCAGCGCGTTCAGCGTCAACGCCACGGTGATCTGGGTCAGCCCGAGCAGCAGGCTCTGCGCCGCCACGTTGCCGCGGGCGGGGTCGATGAACTGCGGTAGCAGCGAGACGTACAGGATGGCGATCTTCGGGTTGAGCAGGTTGGTGACCAGACCCATGGTGAACAGCCGCCGGGTCCCCTCCGGCGGCAGCGGCGCCGGGGTGAACGGCGACTGCCCGCCCGGACGCACCGCCTGCCACGCCAGCCACAACAGGTACGCCGCGCCGGCCAGGTCGTGGTGCGTCCGGTCAACGCCGACACCGTCGTGGCGGACTGGTGGGCCGGCCGTCGCGCCGCCACTGCCGGCCCACCGGCACCTGCCGGCCGCCCGGCGTCACCCAGATCGCGGTGGGCCTGGTTCCCGTTCCGCCGCCGCACCGGCTGACCTCGCCGGCCCGACTCTCGTAGGCGCGTCGTGCTTCGGCATGGACTACGGGCGCTGGCTCCTGCGGTGCTCGCGACCAGCGCTGCGCGCACGTGCCTCCGCCACCAGTCGCTCCACCTCGTCCGCGGTGGCTCCGCCCGGGTTGACCACGCTCACCCAGCCCTGCACGGCGTAGGCCGGATGCGGCAACAGGCGATCCGTCTGGGTGAAGTCGAGTCCGTCGCGGTGTGCCGTGAACTCCTCCGGGCCGTAGCCGAACAGGTTGCGGAACTCGGCGCGCCCCACCTCGATGTTCAGCCGGTACCGTCCGGGCTCGGACAGGCGGGACCGCTCGTCGAAGCCGGGCACGTCGTGCAGGACGATCGTGGCGAACGGTCGGGTGCGATCCTCGCCGCTGAAGAAGAACTGGTCCCCCCAGGTGTAGGGCGGCATCTCGGAGCCCGGCTGGATCCGGGTCCCGGTCACCCCGGGAAGGCCGGCGATCCGGGCCGCGTCGGCCGCCCCCGGCTCGGAGCCGATGTGCAGGATCGCGTCGCAGGTCTTGATCGTGTCGGTGTCCAGTGGGCCGTATCCGAGCAGCTGCGACACGCGTTCGCGCAGGTCACTGCCGGCCGGAGGTGGGAAGATCCCGGTCTGCGGGCCGAGCCGTTCCTCGTAGGTGCCGGGCTCTGGTTGAGTGAGGCCGACCGGCCCGCTCGCCCCGAGGCTGCCGGCCACGTACACGTATCTGTCCCCCAGCAGGATGGACACGATCGAACCGGCGCCGTTCCACTGTGCTGCCATGTCGTGGCCATCCCAGTGGGCGGCCCACCGACTCGGGTGCCGCTGCAGGTGGGCGTTGTTGGCGGAGACCAGGACCGGTCCACGGTCGCGTTCGAGGTCGAGGATGTCGAGCAGATTCTGTGCCATCAGCGCGTCACGCGCCGCGAGCAGACGACCGATCCGCTGCGACTGGGTGCCCGGTTCGGCCATCGCGGCGTGGTAGGCGAGCAGGCCGACGGCCGTGGTGGCGAGCACTCTGGCGCGGATCCAGGACTGCATGGAGGTGCTTTTGATGAGGCGGGGTGCCTCCGCGTACAGCTGCGTGCGGAAGTCTTCGGCGAGGCCGCGCAGCGCGGCAGCCTCCGGTGACCGGCCGGGAGATCGCGTCGCGTCGAACATGATCTCCTGTGCGCTCCAGCGCCCCTCGTCGCCGACCAGCCGGTCCAGTTCGACGGCCGGGATGCCGAGGTACGCACGCAGTTCCCGCAGGAGCGGGCCGGGGCTGGGAGCACCGGTGATCTCGGTCGGGGCGTCGAAGCCGTGGAATGCGATGCGCTCGCCGGGCGGCAGCTTCTCGTTGTGGGCGCGTAGCCAGTCGATCAGTTCGCGGGTGGCGGGGTGGGTGCCCCAGCCGTGGCTGATGCCGGTGGTCAGGTCCACGTCATCGCGCCGGCCCTGTACGTAGTCGTCGACGGCGAGGCCGGCGGCCCGGTCGGACTCGATCGCGATCGACCGGAAGCCGGACCGGGAGAGTGTTTCGAGGATCCGGTTGCGCAGGCGAGGGAACGCCGGCTCGCCGTGGTAGGGCTCACCGATCGCGAGCAGGAGCGGTTGGCGTACGCAGACAAGGGACTGCAACTCGGGTTCGAAAGCCATGACCTCAACCGTATCGTTCAACCAGCGGTTGAAGCTTTTCCTCCGCTGACCTGAGGAGTGCCCGTTGAAGTCTCAAACAAGGGTGTACCGACCGGTGGACCTGGCACGGCCGTATGGGCTGTCCGCGCAGGCGGTCCGCAACTACGAGCAGCGCGGGATGATCCCGCCAGCAACACGGACTGCGAGCGGTTACCGCGTCTACACCGACGAGCATGCGGGAGCGCTGCGCGCCTACGTGGCGCTCGTACCGGGGTACGGCCACCGTGCGGCCGGTGAGATCATGAAACTGGTGCTCCGCGGCGAACTCTCGACGGCATTGGCCGTGCTCGACGCCGCCCATGTGGGGCTTCAACGCGACCGGGAAACCGTAGACCGGGTCGCTTCGGCGGCTGTCGTACTCGCCTCCTGCACGCCGGCCACACCAGCGGGCGGGCCCGTCTCGATCGGTGTCCTCGCCCACCGGCTCAGGGTCAGCCCGGCCACCCTGCGCAAGTGGGAGCGCGCCGGCATCCTGGCCCCGGCCCGGACCCGGGGCGCGCGGGCCTACTCGCCCGATGACGTGCGCGACGCCGAACTCGCCCACCTGCTGCGCCGCGGCGGTTACCAACTGGACCACATCGCGGCCGTGATCGAGCAGGTTCACGCCGCCGGTGGACCCGGCCCGCTGGCGGCCTCGATCGATCAGTGGCGGGAGCGCATCACGGCCCGCGGCCGCTCGATGCTCACCGGATCCGCCCGCCTCGCGGACTATCTGTCCTTCGTCGAGTTGACCCGCGCTGCCGTGCCCGTCCCAGTGGACGGTGCGGGACTGTAAAACAACGGTGTAACTTCGATTAAGGGAGTAGCACCTGATGACGATCACGACCGATGCGGTGGACACTGCCGCTGTGCCTGGTGACGAGAAGGCCAAGCGATCCCGTACGAGGACGACGCCGGCGGGTGTCGACCCCGCATTGGTGTCGCAGCTGGTGACCCAGGCCCGCGAGCAGGGACTGCAGTTGTCCGGCGAGGGTCAGCTGCTGCAGCAGCTCACGAAGATCGTGCTGGAGTCAGCCCTCGATGGTGAGATCACCGACCACCTCGGCTACGACAAGCACGACCAGGCCGGCGTGAACTCCGGCAACTCCCGCTCGCAGTGATGAGCCTCGACCCCACCGGACAAGGCCGCAAACGCTGGGCCACCCGCTGGAAGAACGCCCTCAACGCCTTCGACATCACCTTGGACGGACGCCTCTCTGCCGGCCGCAAATAGAAGATCAACCAACCCCAGTTACACCGTTAACTTGACAGACCCTCGATACGACGGGAACGACCGCACCGGCCGCTCCAACTCGTCGACGACCTCCGGCATCCATGCCCACGGCAGCTGCCGCTCCACACCATCGGCCCCGACATACACGGCCTCGAAATCGGCGAGCGCCACCCGCCCCTGGCTGATCATCGAAACATCATCCGCCACATCAACTGAAACGAATGCGCAGGGCCGCCAAGTCTCGTGAGACACATGTCCTGTGTCCACGTAAATTTCCGAAGCTCGATCTCCGGTTACCGAAAGTCATACTTGGTACGGTGTGGCTCCGTCCTGCCAGCGGCAGAGGTCGCGCAGCAGGGAAATCTCGGCGCCGTGATGGATCAGCTCCCTGTTGACGTGCAGGACCCTGTTTTCCATGGGAAACCGCTCGGGACCCACCGTAGGCGGATTGTCCAGGTCAGCGTCCGAGAGCTCGCGGACCCCCGCGTTCCATCTCCCATACATCTCATCGAGCTGTTTCAGCGCCTCGTCAGCGGTCCCCGCGTAGGCGAATGTCTCGGAGTCGACTTCCTGGCCGCCGAAGTACCACCCGACCCGATAGCCCAGGCACGAGACGATGATGTGCGCCAGCCGCCAGGCAATCGTGGTCACCGGTGCCGGCACCGGGGCAGGGGACGCGAAGTCCACCGTCCATTCCCCCGAACCTGCCGACATCGGAGCGGCCGACGTGCCATGTGGGCGGATGCTCCAGCAGCCGCGCACCGGCTCCCAGAAGTACTCCTCGTCAGTAAGACCGTCCAGCCGCGGCCGCAGGTTCTGGCGCCAGTACCAGTCCAACTGCTCCGCGAGCCGCTCGCTTCTTGTCATTGCCGCACACTACAGACCCCGTCGAGCAGACTGCGTCCGCCAGATCCGGTGAGACTCCGCCACCTGTACCGACAGGTCGTCTGAGACTCCGCCAGCTCAGCAGAGAACTGACACTCTGATTGCGTCCAGCCGGGAAGCAGCGAGGGACGGCACGCGGTGGCCCCTCAGCAACTTCAGAGACCCGGAACGGCACCTGTAGACACTCAGCGAAACCGGTCCACGGTGACGGGAATCATCCCCTGTTGCCGCATCTGGGTTGTCAGGTCACGCAACAGCACGCCGACTGCCTCATCGCGATCCCCGAGCAGATCGCAGGTCACGTCCAATCCCCAGGCGGCCCCCGCGGCGACCCGGCGCAGATCCCAACGGAAGGCGTCGCCGGAAACCTGACGGCGCACCGCACCCAGGATGCGCACCTCGGGATCCGCGAGGTCGCCGGTGATCGGCATCTGCCACGCTTCGCTGAGCGCCGCGAGGCCGTCCTGGGTCAACTCGTCGGTGAACAGGATCCGGTAGACGCGCGTCTCGCGGAACCCCGACGTGGCCTCGGACCCGTTCAGCCGCAAGGGGCGCGGCATCTGAGCGGGAGGCGCACCGAAGCACGCCCGCAGCGCGGTCTCATTCGGCAGGTCGGCGCCGCAAAGATCCCGATAGAGCGCCGCGGCCGCTGTCCGGCCGACGGGCGTCACTCGTTCCCGCAACGCGGCGTCGACGCGTAAGCGCCGGCTGGTGGCCGCCGCGTCGCACCAGCGGCCCTCCGACCGGCTCCAGCCACCACTTACCAGCCCGGCGGAGGAGTAATCCGCCGCGAGCAGGAACTCCTCGGCCAGCAGCCCTTCCGGATCGCCAGCACCGTCGCGGACCACGTAGTAGTGCAGCGCAGGAGAGGAGTCGGCCGTCTGCCGCGTGAAAGAAGTCGTCGTCACACGTCGATTTTCGGGCAGGGCGGAGCGCTGCCGCTGTCGGCTCGCCGGAGGTTTCGACAGACCCCTTCGCCAACTTGGATGAGAACTCGCCACGCGTTCGCCACCTACACGGCGTGCTCGCCACACGTCGGCTGAGATCTGACTTGATCTCGTACTCGACGAGGAGGGCGGGACCCCATCCGGCCAATTAACGAATTACTGGTAACAATATTCGGTTAATTAAAGCCACATAAGGGACAATCTGCCGATGCATCATAATGACTGTTATTGTGCGTAACCACTCAAGCTGGTGTCTCGGCACACGGACGGCTGGTGTCCTGTCCCAGTTGATCTGAGACATCCCGCTGAAGCTGGGAGTTGTGGGCCGACTATTTGCGACCCGACCCAGCGAAGCTGGGGCGGCGGCTGCTTGAGTGAACCGAACTCGGGGGTGACGTCCTGATAGGCCGTGCTGGCGACGCGGGCCGATTAGCACATCTGATCGAACGTGGGGGTATCGTCCGAGGATGACAACATCGGGGCTGCCTCCGGACCTGCCCGGCTTGAGTCCTCGTCAACGACAGATCTTGGCCGTGATACGTCAGTGGGTCGAGCGCTATGGGTATCCACCGACGGTGCGCGAGATCGGCGCTGAAGTCGGACTCGGCTCTCCATCATCGGTAGCGCACCATCTGAAGGTTCTCCAACAGCGCGGCTTCCTGCGCCGGGCCGCACACGGGCCACGCGCTGTTGACGCCCGCCCATCGCGACGCTCAGACGCCACTGGTGGCGCGCTCTCTGGTGTTCAGGTTCCGCTGCTGGGCTCGATCGCCGCCGGCGCTCCCATTCTGGCCGAGGAGTACGTCGAGGAAGTCCTGACCCTGCCCAGGAAGCTCGTCGGCCACGGAAGGCTGTTCGCGCTGCATGTCCGCGGAGACTCAATGGTCGAAGCTGGCATCGCAGACGGGGACGTCGTCGTGGTGCGGCAGCAAGCGGTAGCCGACAGTGGCGACATCATCGCCGCCATGATTGACGACAAGGCCACCGTCAAGGTCTTGCGCATCCGGGACGGCGCCGTGGACCTGCTACCCCGCAACCCGCGCTACCCCGTCATCCCCGGTGACCGCGCGGTGATCCTCGGCAAGGTGGTCTGCGTGTTGCGTCGTAGCTGAGCGTGTCCGCCCGTAGCGGCGACAGAGAATCAACGCTGGACGGATGGCTTACGGTAGCTGAGTCTCACTTTCAGCGTTATGCGACCGGCGGGCCGACTGTGCCGATCGGTGTGCGCGTGCGGCTGTGGATGAAATGGCGGCCAGGTGCGGACGGGTGGGCAACCAGATGGTCTGAATGCCGAGTTGCTCGTTCATCGCGGCAAGCTGGTACTCGTAGCCAAGGTCCGCGGCCGTGCGTACGCCGCGGACGATGACTGTGGCGCTGCGGCGGAGGCAGTAGGCAGTGGTCAGGCCGGTCCAGGTGTCCACTTCGACGTTGTCCCAGGCTGCCGGCATGGCGTCGCGCACCTGTACGGCCCTAGCCGTGGCCCCGGCGGTTGGTTGCTTGTCCGCGTTCACCGCCAGCAACACGATGATCCGATCGAACATCACCCGAGCGCGGGCCACCAGGTCGCGGTGTCCCGGGGTGAACGGATCGAACGTGCCTGGATAAACCGCCAACGAGACGCGCGCGGGCGCCACTCCACGATCCGATGTAGCAGTCACCGCGACCCCAACCACATTGCCACGATTGTCTGTGATCTTCTCAAGGTCTTTTTGCTGCTCAGGTGAGGACGAGGAGGTCCAGGGCGTCGACCACGGGTCCGGTCTCACGTTGCGCTGCCTTGCGCAGTCGGGCCAGACCTGCGGCGTACGCGTCGTCGCTTATCAGTTGCAGAGGTGTGTGCCTCGCGGCGCAGTGCCGTCGCAGCCTCGCGTAGTGAGGTCGCGGTTACCTGTGGGACCTGTTCGAGGCCGACCGTGACGAACCCGGCGGCAGTGAAGGCTGCCTCGACGTCGGCCACGCTGGGGTAGGTGTCGAGCACACGGATGGCTTCGGGGAAGTAGCGGAACAGGGTGATTGCTTGGTGTCGGCCGGCGAACGCGGAGCGGATCAGCACCGGGTTGTCGGGGCGGACGACCTGCGTAGTTCTCGGGCTGCACGGTTCAGGTCTGGCACGTGGTGGATGACCGTGGAGATCCAGGCGGCGTCGACGCTGTCGTCGTCGAGCGGGATGCGCTCGGCGTCGCCATGCACGACAGGCTGGTACATCGAGCGGGCGCGCATCGCCTCGGAGGGATTGACTGCGGTGACCTCGATGTCGTACCAGTCAATGAAGGCTCGCGCCCACATTCCGGTGCCCGAGCCGAGGTCGAGTATTCGCATGCCTGCATGGGGGTCAAGGTGCCGGGTCACGGCTTCCCGCCAGGCCGAGAGTCCGTCGTCGGTGAGGTGACGGGTCGCCTCGAACGCCGCGGCGTCCGCGGTGTCGTACGTGATCCGAGCCATGCCTTTGACCCAACTGCCTGGGCACCCGAGGAAGCAAGAGTGCAGAGGTGGGACGAACCGCCCAGGCTGACGGACTGCCGGCCAGGTGCGGTTTGCGTAAGGTCACTCCATGGGTGCGGACTCTGACGTGCGGCGCTGGCTACGGCAGCGTGGAGCTGGGACAATTCAGCACCCCGGCGGCACTCTCTACGCCCACCTGTGCCGGGTGCATGACCGTCTCGCTGAGCTGGAGTGTGGCGTCGACACGCAACTGGCCGGTCTCGCGCATGCCGTCTACGGCACGGACGGCTTCGATGTGACGCTGCTTGACTGGAACAATCGAGCCACGCTGCGAAACCTCATCGGCGACGACGCTGAGGCATTGGTTGATCTGTACGGGGCCTGCGACCGCAGGCGGACCTGGCGAGAGCTGGCGACAATCGGTGAGGTCGTCGACCGCTTCACCGATCAGACGTGGCACCTGAGCCCCGGCCAGATGCGACCCTTCGTGGATCTCACCATCGTCAACGAACTGGACGTCATCGAGCAAGATCCTTCTACCGTGGAGAAGTACGGCGCGTACTTCCGGTCCCTGTTCGCCGCCTGGGCTCCGATCGCATCCCCGCAGGTCAGCAGTAAGGTGCAGCGACTCCTCGGTGAAGGCAACCAAAGCACTTCTGCGAGGGCCCAGAATTGACGGTCCGTACCGGCCCCCAGATCGCACCTGGTTAACCGAGGCCAGCAATCCCCGAGCAACGCCTGGGCGTGCCCGACCAGCGTCGTGCTGCCGTCCACCGCCACGACCTCGGCTCCCCGGCCGACCAGCTCGGCCGCATAGCGGCCGCCGCCGCAGCCGGCGTCCAAAATCCGGAGACGGGAAGCTTGCCTGGGGGGTAGCGCGGGCCGCAACCGCATCGGGTCCCGCGGCGCGTCAACGTGTCGGGACTCGCCTCACCGACGAACCGCTCGTACGCGGCGACCTGGTCATCAGACAAAACTCCACGGGCACAGCGGAACAACGGACGTCGATTCCACCTGCTTGGGCAGACCCGGCCGAACTCCACGGCTACCGCGTCAACGATGCGGGACTGGTGGCGTCCAGGCTCCTGGATCCGCAGCTCGCCCGTACGCCGCACGGGCTGCGGCGATCTCTGCCGCCTGGCGCTCACGCCAGCGTTGCTGCGCCAGGCGGTTGCAGGTCCGGCAGACCTGCCGCAGGCGGCCCGTCGCCGGCTCGGTCTCCCGCTCATGCCCACTGCGGCAGCGCGGACGCTGGGTCCGTTGTCGGCAGTTGTCCGCGTGACTGAGCTGGCGCAGATGGGTCGGCTCGATGCAGTCCGGCACCCCGCAGTCGTGGTGGATCTCCAGAGCAGGGTCGTAGCCGCCGACAAGGACCACGTACGCCGCGATGTGTGCCCACGCCCTGCCCGCGAGCTTCTGGTGGACGCCACGCTGGCAGCCATAGCCGCGAACGATGAGGCATCCCCTGTCGGTGCGCTCCGAGCGGCTCAGCAGGTATGCCCGGAGAGTGGTCTCGGTGAAGTGTCGGGACAGACCGTTGATCTGGGACAGCACCGCGTCAGGGTACGGGTCGGGTGCGACGGCGCCGTTTGGGCTGTTTGCCGCGGCATCCCCGACCTCGCCCTGCTCCCTGTTCCAGCCGGGTGGGCGGAACAGCAGTCCTGAGTGGGCGACACGACGCCGCATGTGAACCAAGCCTCCAGGTGGCCATATCGCGATCATGAGGCGTCGGCGCGCCTGATCGGCAACCCGAGTCGGAGCTGAGAGCATTTTTCGCATGCGTCCGCACGACACTCCGGTGCTGTATCTCCCGCCGGCCCACCCGGCCCTGCCCGACGGGCCGATGGCCGTCACCGACGCGTGGTTGCGCAACCGGCGGTTGAGCGAGCACACCCGCGACGCGTACCGCCGCGACGTCGCCGGCTGGCTGGCCTGGTGCGGTGCCCGCCAGCTCGACCCGCTGCGGGCGAACTTCCTGCACGTCAACGAGTACGGCCGCGCGCTGGAGGGCACCCTGGTCGCCCGGACCGGCCGTCCGATGACCCCGGCGACGGTGGCCCGCAAGCTGTCCGCGCTGTCCAGCTGGTACGACTTCCTGGTCAAGCTACGTGCGGTCGACTCCAACCCGGTCGGCGACGCCGACCGGCCCCGCATCGATCGCGATCACTCGGCCACTGTCGGCCTGGCCCCCGACGAGGTGGACGCGCTGCTCGCCGCCGCGGATGCCGAGACGGGACCGACGGCGGCGCGCAACCGCGCCGCCGTGGCCCTGCTGGCCGATCTCGGGCTGCGGGTCGGGGAACTGGTCTCGCTGGACGTCACCGACCTCGGCGCGGAACGGGGACACCGCAGCGTGCGCTTCGTCGGCAAGGGTGGCCGTCCACGCCGCCGGGCACTGACTCCCGGCACGGCGTACGCGGTGGACGCCTACCTGGCCCAGCGGGCCGCCGGGCTGGGCGTGGCGGTCCACGAGCTCACCGGGCCGCTGCTGGCCACCGCCAGCGGAACCCGCCTCGACCGGCACTCGGTGTTCCGGCTGATCCGCAGGCTTGCTCGAAGCGCCGGGATTGCCGCGTGGGCACGGTTGTCGCCGCACTCGCTGCGGCACGCCTTCGCCACCACGGCCCGCGCGGAGGGGGTGCCGCTGGAGGACGTGCAGGACGCGATGGGTCACGCCGACCCGCGCACCACCCGCCGGTACGACCGGGACCGGCACAACCTCGACCGCGACCCGGCGTACGTGATCTGGGCCGCCCGGGCCCGCCGCCGTGCCTGACCGGAGCCGGTACGGCTGCCCGACTTGACGACCGGACGACGACGCGCTAAATAAGTAATGAAAGTTGAGTCGGTCGGACTCAACTTGACGAGACCTTCGGCCAGAGGAAACCGAGGAGGCACACCATGCTGATGCGTACCGACCCCTTCCGTGAGATCGACCGGCTCACCGAGCAACTCTTCGGCACCACCAGCCGCCCGGCGGTCATGCACATGGACGCCTACCGCGACGGCGACCACTTCTACGCCGCCTTCGACCTGCCCGGCGTCGACCCGGACAGCATCGACTGCACCGTGCAGCGCAACGTGTTGACCGTCCGCGCCGAACGTCGTCGGCCCGCCGCCGAGACCGTCGAACTCGTCGCCGCCGAACGCCCGATGGGCGTGTTCAGCCGGCAGCTCTTCCTCGGTGACACCCTCGACACCGACAAGCTCGAAGCCGGCTACGACAACGGGGTGCTGACGCTGCGGATCCCGGTCGCCGAACGCGCCAAGCCACGCCGGGTCACCATCAGCGCCACCGGCAACGGCCCCAGGCAGATCAAGAGCTGAGTGGTGGGGGCCGGGCGTCCCGCCCGGCCCCCACAGCCGGATCAGCGGGGCGGGCTGACGCAGTACACGTCGCCGGAGTTTGCCTCGTGCGGCAGGTCGAGCAGGTGGGCGGCCATCTCCTCGGCGGAGACCCACCGCCCGAGGGTCAGCGCCTTGTGATCGCCGAGCGCCACGTCGAAGCCGTCGAAGCCGAGCGCGGCGAGCCGGCGCAGGCACCGCGACGCCACCGCCCGCTCGATCGTGGTGAACTCGAACGACAGTGCGGGCAGCGGCCGGCTGAGGCCGGCGAGCACCGCGTCCTCGAACCCCTCAACATCGATCTTGACAAAGGCGGGCGGCCCGTGCTCGGCGATCAGCATGTCGACGGTGGTGACCGGCACCTCGATCCGCCCGTCCCAGACCTGCCCCTCCCAGCCGCCGGCGTTGGCGGCCGCCGCGACGAAGTCGGTCGAGGCGGTGGAGACGGTCGGGTTGGCGGAGTTCACCAGGAAGCCGATCCGGCCGGGCTGCCCGCCGCAGGCCGCCTCGACCAGGGTGACCTGGTCGTCGTCGGCGTAGAGGGCCCGCAACGCGCGTAGGCACAGCGGCTGCGGTTCCACGGCGACGACCCGCGCGCCGAGCCGGCGGAAGCTGCCGACGTGGTCGCCCACGTGCGAGCCGACGTCGAAGACCAGGTCGCCGGGGCGTACGAAGCGGGCGTAGAAGGCATCCATCGCCGCGTCGCGTCCGGGGTCGCCGTAGTACACCTCCAGCGACCGGCGTAGCGAGGCGGTGGCGGGGTCGGCCTTGAGTGCCTCGACTGCGGCGGAGTGCGTACCCATCGCAGCACCTTAGCCCGTCTTGTCCGGCGACCGTGACGTTCCCCGGGCTCCGGTCACCCGGCGTGACGCGCCCAGCGGGCCGAGCCGAACTGTTAGCTGACCGGCAACGATCCCGGCCCGGAACATCTTGTTAGCCTCGGCGCATGACCACCCCGTCGCCGGGTCGACCGTCGGACCTGATGTTCCTGCTCAGCTGGGCCAGCCACACGCTTCGGGCCGAGCACGCCGCCGGCCTGGCCGAGCTGGGCATCTCACCGCGGGCGCACTGCGTGCTGGCACGGGCCCGTGCCGGCGGGCTGACCCAGCGGCAGATCGGCGAGTTGTGCGGGGTGGACAAGACCACCATGGTGGTGACCCTGGATCACCTGGAGGCCGCCGGGCTGGCTCGACGCGTGCCGTCACCGACCGACCGGCGGGCCCGACTGGTCGAGGTCACCGCGGCGGGAGAGCAGGTGCTCGGCCAGGCGCAGGATATCGCCGCCCGCCTCGATCGGGACGTGCTCGCCACCCTGCCGGACGAGGAGCGTGAGGTGTTCGTGCGGGCGATCCGGCGTCTCGTCGACGAGCGCCTCCGCGGAGCCGGAGCGTGCGGGACGTCCGGCTCCATCTGCTAAAGTGATCCCACGCGGGATAGTTTGACACAGGACATTCTGGTAGTGTCGCGGAGGTCGATGTCCCCGATCGAGGAGCGATCCATGACCGGCACCACCCTGGACCCCGTCAGCAGCACCACCCCGTACCTGCGCCGCCGGGCACTCGGCGTGCTCGCAGCCGTCGGTGCCAGCGCTGCGACCTGGCTCGTCGGCGCCCTCTTCGGCGTCAACTACGCGGTACGCAGTCCGGATCAGCCCGAGGTGGTCGTCAACCTCATCCCGGTGATCGTGATCTCCCTCGGTTCGGCGCTGCTGGGCTGGGCGACACTCGCCCTCCTGGAACGGTTTGCCAGGCACCGGGCCACCACCATCTGGTTCAGCCTCGCGGCGGCCGTCACGCTGCTGTCGTTCGTGCCTCTCCTGCAGGTCGAGGCCACGACCGGGGCCAAGCTCGCGTTGGGCGCGATGCACCTGGTGGTGCCGGCCGCCCTGATCGCCCTGCTGCCCAGGCGCGGCAACTGACCCGTCCGCCGGGGCGGGAGTCGGAGCATCACCTGCGCGGCTCGCCGCGACGGACCGTCCGGCTTTCGCACCCGGCGGGGCGGCTGATTCTCTACCGTCGACTGGTGTGGACGCTGCGCAGCCGTGGAGCAGACCGGCACGGCGACGGCAACCGGTCCGAACCGGGCTCGTCCTCGCCGGGGCCGCGATGGCACTGTGCTGCATCGGGGTCGCCGGGCTGGGCGCCTGGAACGTGCAGCTCGTCACCCAGGCCGCCGGCCCCGTCCGGCAGACCGCGGAAGGATTCCTGCGGGAGGTCACCGCAGGCGACACCGGCAGCGCCTACGAGCGGCTCTGCACCGACTCCCGTACCCGGTGGAGCCAGCTCGGCTTCACCAGCTGGGTACGCACCCCGCCGGTGGTGCGCGACTACGAGATCCTGGACGTGTCGGTGGCCACCACCGGCGGCCGGCCGCACGGCACGGTCACGGTACGGTTGACCCGCGACAGCGGCGACACCGAGCAGCGTGACCTGTCGGTGGTGCGGGAGGACGCCGGCTGGCGGGTGTGCGGCGACCCGTACTGATCACACCGAGACCGCTCGGTGGACTCCACCAGCCGCCCAGCCCGACATCCGCTCCTCGCGCTGTGCGGCCAGTGCCTTCGCCGGCCGCATCGGCACCCCGACGTCCTCCGCGGAGAAGACCGAGGTCAGCGGTGCGTGCTCGGGTAGGCCGTCGAGGGAACGTGCCGACAGGGGCGGTTCAGGCGCTGGGCGCGCCGCCACGGGGACCGAGGTCGCCGTGGCGGTGGTGCCGCCGGCAGAGCACCTGGTAGCGCAGGTCGGCGGACTCCACGGTGTCCGCCGTGTCACCGATGACGACCTGCTCGCCCTCGCGGACCACCCGACCGTTGGCGACCCGCGCGTTGAGCAGGCCCTCCCGGCCGCACCAGCAGAGCACCTCGACCTGGATACGGGCCACCGAGTCGGCGAGCTCGAACAGCCGTTGGGCGGCCGGGAACAGGCACGAGCGGAAGTCGGTGGCCAGGCCGAAGGCGTACACGTCGACGTCGTAGCTGTCGACCAGTTCGGCCATCTGTTCCACGTGCTCGACCGAGTAGAAGCTGGCCTCGTCGCAGATCAGGTAGTCCACCCGTACCCCGTCGGCCCACGCGGCGCGGACCAGGGTGCGCAGGTCGAGTGAGTCGGTCACCTCGACCGCCTCGTGGGCCAGACCGATGCGGGTGGTGACCTGCGGGCCCAGTGAACGGTCGATGCGGGTGGTGACCAGGCCCCGACGTCCCTGCCGGGAGTGGTTGTAGTTCATCTGCAACGCCATGGTGGATTTGCCGCAGTCCATCGGCCCCCAGTAGAACCGCAGCGCGGCGGCGTGAGCCGGCCGCCCGTTCGCACCGCGGGCGGCGAGGCACTCGGCAGGTGCGTCGCCTTCGCCGGGCAGTGCGGGCCGGGCCAGGCAGGTCGGTACGGAATTGTCGGTCGTCACGGACCGGCAGCCTAGTGCGGGAACCACGGTCTGGCGCGGATGGCCCGGCCGGTGGTGTCGATCATCGCTCCACCGGTCGGCCGGACCGGCCGCTCAGAGCACCCGGGGTGGGGTGTTGCCGGCGGCGACGATCGCCCGACGGATCGGCACGGCCAGCAACAACAGGAAACCGACCACAAAGAAGATCAACAGGGAGACCAGGCCCACCCGGTAGGAGTTGGTGAGCTGGAACACCAGGCCGAAGGCGAGTGGCCCGAGCCAACTGGTGCCCTTGTCGCTGATCTCGTAGAAGCCGTAGTACTCGCCCTCCTTGCCGGCGGGGATCAGCTGGCTGAACAGCGATCGGCTCAACGCCTGGCTGCCGCCGAGGACCAGACCGATGCCCGCGCCGAGCACCATGAACGGCAGCGGCGCCTCGGCGGGCAGCCGGAACGCGGCGATGATCACCGCGGTCCACAGCACCAGGCTCAGCAGGACGGTCTTCCATGCCCCGACCCGCGCGGCCAGGGCGCCCAGGCCCAGCGCGCCGCCGAAGGCCAGGAACTGCACCAGCAGGATCGTCACGATCAGTGTGCTCTGGCCCAGCCGCAACTCCTCGGTGCCGTACTGGCTGGCCAGCGTGATGACAGTTTGGATGCCGTCGTTGTAGACCAGGAACGCCAGCAGGAAGAACAGCGTCAGCGGGTACGCCTTGATCTCGCGCAGAGTGCGGCCGAGCTGCCGGAACCCGTCGGTGAGCACGTTGCCACGCCCGGCGGCGTCGAGCGCGGCGGCGGTGGGGTGCTCGCGCAGCCACCGCAGTGGCACCAGGGTGAACGCCGCCCACCACAGGCCGGCCGAGACGATGGACCAGCGGGCCAGGTCGAGGGTGCGCTCGGCGGTGCCGTTGTCGAACGACTGCACCGCGACGAGGTTCAGCGCCAACAGCAGGCCGCCACCGAGGTAGCCCAACGCCCAGCCGCGGCTGGAGATGGCGTCGCGTTCGTCCGGCCCGCCGAGTTGCGGCAGGAACGAGTTGTAGACCACGATCGCCGCACCGAAGCTGATGTTGGCGACCATGAACAGCGCACCGCCGAGCAGGTAGCGGTCCCCGGTGACGAAGAGCATGCCGACGGTCGCCGCGGCGCCGGTGAACGCCGCGGCGGCCAGCAGCCCCTTCTTGTGCAGCGACCGGTCGGCGATCGCGCCGATCACCGGCAGCACGAAGACCGTCAGCAGCACCGACAGCGAGATCAGGTACGGGTAGTACGAGCCGGCCGCCACCTTGATGCCCAGCGGGTAGACGTACCCGACGCAGTCGTCTGCGTCGAGGTCGCACCCGGCGGCGACCTTGGCGACGCTGGTCAGGAACGGGCCGAGGAAGACCGTGATGACCGTGGTCTGGAAGGCCGAGTTGGCCCAGTCGTAGAAGTACCAGCCGGTGCGTTCCCGGCGGGTGCTCATCGGTGGTGGATTGTCCTGCGCGGCAGGCGTCGCCGTCTCGGCCATGGTGGGGGTCCTTTGCCCGGTCGTTCAGGCGGCCCAGTGGCCGCGGCTGCGGTAGACGTCGCGCAGCACGCCGACGTGATCGGTCATGATGCCATCAACACCAAGATCAAGTAACTCGTGCATCTCGGCAGGTTCGTCGATCGTCCAGACATGCACCTGCAGTCCCAGGCGGTGGGCCATCCACAGGAACCGACGGTCGACCAGCGGCACCCGGCCGTAGCGCACCGGCACCTGCGCGGCCACCACCGACGGTGGCAGCCCCACCGGCCGGCCGCTCAGCGAGGCCCACCGCAGCCGGGCCACCCCACGGACCCCGAGACCGGTGGCCACCCGACCGTGGGTCAGTGCCCGCAGCCGGGCCAGCCGGCTGTCGCTGAACGAGGCCAGCAACACCCGGTCACCCGCGCCGGCCCTGGCGACCGTCGCCACCGTCGGTGCCACCCCCCGGTCGGACTTGACATCGATGTTGAACCGCACCTGTGGCCACGCGTCCAGCACCTCGTCGAGGCGGGGAACCGCGACCGCGCCACCGACCCGCACCGAGGCCAGGTCGACCCAGCGCAGCCCACCCACCCGGCCGCGCTGCCCGGTGATCCGTTGCAGGGTGTCGTCGTGGAACACCACGGCCACCCCGTCTGCGGTGCCGTGCACATCGGTCTCCACGTACCGGTAGCCGAGGTCGATCGCCCGCGCGAACGCCGCGGTGGTGTTCTCGTCACCGTCGGCGGCGCCGCCGCGGTGGGCGAAGGCCAGCGGAGCGGGAGCGTCGAGGTAGGGGTGACCGGTCGGTGGCACGCAGCGCAGTATGCCGGGCACCGGTGACCTGCGGGCGACCGGCCGGCGACGGGGGCGTGCCACCTGTCGGTCGCGGCCGGTTGGCCGCTGTCGACGAGGCGCAACGTGACCGCCTGCGGCGGGTGCGCCCCGTGTCGGCACGACACCGCGGTGGCGTCCGGCAGCGGCTGGCCGCGGTGACAGCGACGGCAGCGCGGCACGGGGCGGCTCAGCCCGCGGCTGGTCGACGCCGGTGGGCGCGGCTGGAGTCGACCGGGCGACCCGGGTCAACGTGCCGCGGCCGGACGGGTTCGTCCGGCCGCAGCGGGACGAGGGTGTCGGTCAGGGCGTCGATGATGCGGTCGGTGGCGCGTCGGGCGCCGCCGGGCACGCCGTGGGTCAACTCGGTGAGGTCTACCGGGTCGCCGAAGTGCACCCGTACCGTCGGGCGGCGTACCATCGCGCGGGCGAGGCCGCGCAGCAGACCCTTGGGGGCCTGGTAGGGCAGCACCTCGTGGGATCCCCACTGTGCGACGGGAATGACGGGTGCGCCGCAGGTCAGGGCGAGCCGGGCGGCGCCGGTCTTGCCGCGTTCGGGCCACATGCCGGGGTCCAGCCCGATACGGCCCTCCGGGTAGACCAGGATCGGTGCGCCGGCACCGACCGCGGCGGCGGCGTCGGCCAGGGCCCGGTGCACGCCGCTGGTACCCCTGTCGACGCGGATGTGACCGGCGCTGCGCATGGCGGCGCCGAGCACCGGGGCGCGGAACAGGCCGCCGGTGGCCATGATCCTCGGCGCGACCCGGCGGGCCCGGCAGGCGGCGGCGAGCACGACCGGGTCGAACGGACTGATGTGGTTGGCGGCCAGGATGAGTGGCCCGCCCCGCAGCCGGGCGGGGATGTCTCCGGTGACCTCCAGCCGGGCCAGCAGCCCGACGACGACGCGGGCGAGCAGCAGCGCGGCACGCCAGATCGGCGGCGGCCGCCAGGGGGAGTGGGCCGTGTCCATCAGCGGGAGATGGTCGCACGGCGGCCTGACACGCCGATGTGCAGGGCGGATCGTGCGGCAGCGGTGAGCAGGGTCATCGGTCCCGACCCGCTTTGGGCCGCCCGCCCCGCCGATCGCCTTACGACGGGTTGTAGTATTTACTACGTCTCGTAGTTTCAGCAGCTGGGGGTTGCAGGTGGACGCGTTGGACGTCGCCCGCTGGCAGTTCGGTGTCACCACCGTCTACCACTTTCTTTTCGTGCCGCTGACCATCGGACTGTCCGTCCTGGTCGCCATCCTGCAAACCCTGTGGCACCGCACCGGAGACGAGAAGTACCTCAAGCTCACCAGGTTCTACGGCAAACTCTTCCTGATCAACTTCGCGATGGGCGTGGTCACCGGCATCGTGCAGGAATTCCAGTTCGGTATGAACTGGAGCGACTACTCCCGCTTCGTCGGTGACATCTTCGGCGCCCCCCTGGCCATCGAGGCCCTGGTCGCCTTCTTCCTCGAATCCACCTTCATCGGCCTGTGGATCTTCGGGTGGGACCGGCTTCCCAGACGGCTGCACCTGGCCAGCATCTGGGCCGCGGCGATCGGCACCAACCTGTCGGCGTACTTCATCCTCGCCGCGAACTCGTTCATGCAGAACCCCGTGGGCTACCGGATCAACCCCGACAGCGGTCGCGCCGAACTCACCGACTTCGGCGCCGTGCTCACCAACAAGGTCGCCCTGATCACCTTCCCGCACACCATCGCCGGAGCGTTCCTGGTCGCCGGCTCGCTACTGGTGGCCGTCGCCCTGTGGCACCTGATCCGCCACCACGACAGCCCCGACACCCCGGCGTACCGGTTCGCGGCCCGCTTCGGCTCCTGGGTAACCCTGGCCGCCGCCACCGTCGTCGTGATCACCGGCGACATCCAGGGCAAGATCATGACCCAGGTGCAGCCGATGAAGATGGCCGCCGCCGAAGGGCTCTACGCCACCGAGAGCCCCGCGTCGTTCTCCGTGCTGACCGTCGGCAGCCTCGACGGCACCCGGGAACTGTTCGCCCTCAAGATTCCGTACCTGCTGTCCTACCTGGGCACCGGCGACCCCAACGGCACCGTGCAGGGCATCGACGACCTGCAGGCCGCCTACACCGCCCAGTACGGCGCGGGCAGCTACACCCCGATCATTCCGGTCACCTACTGGAGCTTCCGAATCATGATCGGATTTGGGCTCGCCGCCGCCGCCATCGCCCTGCTGGTGCTCTGGAGCCAGCGCCGGGGTCGCACCCCACGCAGCGGGTGGCTGCTGCGCGCCGGCCTGGCCATGCCGATCCTGCCGCTGCTGGCCAACTCCTTCGGTTGGATCTTCACCGAGATGGGCCGCCAGCCGTGGATCGTCTTCGGCGAGATGCTCACCCGCGACGGCGTCTCCCGCAGCGTC
This sequence comes from Micromonospora sp. LOL_024, assembly GCF_048060415.1. NCBI lineage: Bacteria > Bacillati > Actinomycetota > Actinomycetes > Micromonosporales > Micromonosporaceae > Micromonospora > Micromonospora sp. LOL_024. The sequence continues at coordinate 40,298 of NZ_JBHMIS010000004.1, read as the reverse complement.
TCCCTCGCCGAGGTGCTCACCAGTTTCACTGCCTTCACCCTCATCTACGCCACCCTCGCCGTCATCGAGGTGAAGCTGCTGATCCGCTACGCCAGGGCCGGCATACCCGAAATCACCCCCGCCCCGGGACCTGACGACGCCGACCGCCCACTCGCCTTCGCCTACTGACCTCCGGAGCTCCGTCGTGGAACTGACCACCGTCTGGTTTCTCCTTGTCGCCGTGCTGTTCACCGGCTACTTCATCCTCGAAGGGTTCGACTTCGGCGTCGGCATGCTGCTGCCCGTACTCGGCCGCGACGACCGCGAACGCCGGGTAATGATCAACACCATCGGCCCGGTCTGGGACGGCAACGAGGTCTGGTTGATCACCGCCGGTGGCGCCATGTTCGCCGCCTTCCCGGAGTGGTACGCCACCCTCTTCTCCGGCTTCTACCTGCCCCTGCTGCTGATCCTGCTGGCCCTGATCGCCCGGGGCGTCGCCTTCGAGTACCGCCACAAGCGGCCCGAGGCGTCCTGGAAACGCCGCTGGGACGCCGCGATCTTCTTCGGCTCGCTGATCCCGGCGGTGCTGTGGGGCGTCGCCTTCGCCAACATCCTGCGCGGCGTACCGCTGGACGCCGACCACGAGTACGTCGGCGGCCTGTTCGACCTGCTGAGCCCGTACGCCCTGCTCGGCGGCGCGAGCACTGCGGCGCTGTTCGCCACGCACGGCGCCGTCTTCGTCGCCCTCAAGACCGTCGGCGACATCCGGGACCGGGCCGCCGCCCTCGCCGTGCGCCTCGGCGTCGCCGCCGCCGTCCTCGCGGTGACGTTCCTGAGCTGGACGCTGACCATCCGCTCCGGCCCCGCCGCCGTCGTGCTCGCCGTCGGCGCCGCACTCGCACTGCTCGGTGGGCTCGCCGCCGCCAAGGTACGCCGGGAGGGCTGGGCCTTCACCGGCACGGCGGTGGCGATCGCCCTGGCAGTGGCGACCCTGTTCGCCGCGCTGTTCCCCACCGTCCTGCCCTCCACCCTGGACCCGTCCGGCACGTTGACCGCCACCAACGCCGCCTCCACCCCGTACACCTTGACGATCATGACGTGGGTGGCGGTCTTCTTCACCCCGATCGTGCTGGCCTACCAGGGCTGGACCTACTGGGTGTTCCGCAAGCGCATCGGGGTGGCCCACATCCCGCCGCACTGAGCGGCGCGGGCCGGCCCGGATCCCTCAGGCCGCCGAGGCCAGGCTGGCCTCGGCGCGGCGCCGCACCGCATCCAGGACCCGCGCGGCGGCGGCCAGGTCCTCGGCCGCGAGGCCGGCCCAGAGCCGCTTACCGATCTCACCGGTCGCCGCGGCGACCAGGCGCTGCGACTGCCGTCCCGCCGGTGTCACCGTAACCCGGGAGGCGTCCTGCGTCATCGGCGCCACCAGCGTCGCCGCGACCAGCTCGGCGAGCGTGGTGTGGGCGGCTGCCGGGCTGAGCTTCAGCGCGTCGGTCAGCTGCCGGGCCGCCTCGGCGCGGGGGACCGGACCATCGGCGGCCGCCAGCATGTTGAGCAGCAGCGACTGGCCGAAGGTGAGCCCGAGGCGGGTCAGCTCCCGTTCCAGCACCGCCCGGGTGGCGTAGTGGGTCCGACCGAGCAGCTGACCGTTGAGAGTGCTGGACATGAGGACTCCATCCCGTTGGTTCAACCAATGTTGGCGCCACCAACGTAACACTGATTGTGGGTGCGGCCAACGATGAGGCGTAGAGTCCGAGACATGCAGCCCACCGACACAACCCCACCACACCGCCTCCACACCACCCCCAGCTGGCTGCTCACCCAGACCGCCGCCCACGCCGCACGCCTGATCAGCGCCGCACTCGACCGCCACCACGCCCGCGGCTACCACTACCGGCTACTCGCCGCCCTCGACGACACCGGCCCCGCCAGCCAGGCCCACCTCGGCCGGCGCAGCGGCATCGACCGCAGCGACGTCGTCAGCACCCTCAACGACCTCGCCGGCCGCCACCTGGTCCGCCGCGAACCCGACCCCGACGACCGACGCCGCAACCTCGTCAGCATCACCCCCGCAGGCCGCCGAGAACTCACCCACCTACAGCAGGCCCTCGACACCACCCAGGAAGCCCTACTCGCCCCCCTCGACCCCGCCCAACGCCACGAACTCGTCCACCTGCTCGGTATCCTCCTCACCCACCACACAGGCACCGAAGGGCCGACCAGATGACCCACGCACACCAGTACGCCACCACCGTCACCTGGACCGGCAACCTCGGCACCGGCACCAGCGGCTACCGCGACTACCGCCGCGACCACGACGTCACCACCGACGGCCGCCCACCCATCGCCGGCAGCTCCGACCCCACCTTCCGCGGCGACCCCACCCGCTGGAACCCCGAACAGCTGCTACTCGCCGCGCTGTCCCAGTGCCACATGCTCGCCTACCTGCACCTGTGCGCCGTCAACGGCGTCACCGTCACCGACTACGTCGACCACGCCACCGGCACCATGACCACCGACAACACCGGCACCGGCCACTTCACCGCAGTCGTCCTGCACCCCCAGGTCACCGTCGCCCACCCCGACAACGTCGACGCCGCCACCGCCCTGCACGCCGACGCCCACCGCGCCTGCTTCATCGCCAACTCCGTCAACTTCCCGGTACGCCACGAACCCACCACCGCCCGCCCCACCTGAAGCCGCGGCACCGGAATCGCCTGCGCCCGGCCGCGAAGCTCCACGGCCGGGCGCTCAGCACAACCGCCGGTCAGCTCGCCTCGCGCAACTCCGCCAACCGGGCCTCGATCTCCGCCAACTCCGCCCGCAGCTTCACCGCCTGCTGCTCCGCCTCCGACCGCTCCGCGGACAGAATCTGCTCCACCGCCTCGTGAACCCCCGGCACGTCCACCAACGCCACCATCCGCAGCGCCTCCGCCGGCTTCAACACATACGGCTTGGCCAACACCTTCCCGCCCTGCTGCGCCGCCACCGTCCACTCACCCTCGGCGTAGGCCAACGTGACCGTCAGCCCCGCCGGCCCCTTCGGCTTAACCACCTTCGCCGCCCGCCTCGCCGGCGGCTTCGCCTCCACAACCTCCACCTTCGCCTCCACAACCTCCACCTTCGGTTCCTCCCAACGCGGCTGCGGCACCCGATCCAACACGAACTCCGGCTCCACCACCGCCGGCTCACCCGACGCCGGCTCCACCTTCGGCTCGACCGGCCGGCGCCCCGCACCCCGCGGCGCCACCGCCACATCAGCAGGGGAGAACGGCAACTCGTCACGCCCGAACCGCACCACCACAAACTCGTCGGAAACCGTCGGATCAGTCAACTCCACCACCTGACCCAACTGGCCGGCGACCTGACCCGCCGCAGCCGTGAACACCACCTTCGGCTTCCGGCCCGCGCTCAACGCCTCCCGGATGCCGCGCACCTCGTCATCGGACAAACCCTGGCCAGCGGCACCCATCACACAACCTCTTCCCTCGTACACATGTTCAGCCGCCTGCCTTGATACCAGCCACCGGCGACAGCCCGAAGATCAGCCCCCCAACGCCCGCAACGCCCCATCCGCATGCTCGTCCACACCAAGCTCGCTGTGCACCACCTCGACGATCCGCCGATCGACCCCGATCACAAACGTCATCCGCCTCGTACCCAACGGCCCCAACGGCAGCCGCCGCCGCACACCGAACCGATCCGCCACCACCGCATCCGGATCCGACAACAGCGGAAAGTCGAAACTGTGCAGCCGCGAGAACTCCGCCTGCCGCCGCACCGAATCCCGACTGATCCCCACCCGCTGCGCCCCGACCGCCGCGAACTCCGCCGCCAGATCCCGAAAATGACAACTCTCCGCCGTACAGCCCCGCGTCATCGCCGCCGGATAGAAGAACAACACCACCGGCCCCGCCGCCAGCAACTCCGACAACCGCCGGAGCCGACCCGTCTCGTCCGGCAACTCGAAGTCCTCGACCCGGTCACCGACACCCACACCCGCCACACGCACTCCTCGCTCGACACCGTCACCAACAAACCTGAGCCGATCACCGGCAACCCACGGGCCCCCGCCGTGCGCTCGACCACACCTGCGCCCAGCCACGCGACCGCCACGGTAACGTCCCCGACACCAGTCGGGCAGGGGAGGACCATTGAGGCCCGTCACCGTCATCACCGGCGGCAGCCGCGGCATCGGCGCCGCCACCGCCCGCCGCCTCGCCCGCACCGGCCACCACATCGCCCTCAGCTACCGCCGCAAGCACGCCGCCGCCGACACCGTCGTCAAAGAGCTACACACCACCGGCGTACGCGCCATCGCCATACCCACCGACACCCGCGACCCCGACCAGGTCACCGCGCTCTTCGACGCCGCCACCGAACTCGGCCCGATCACCGGCCTCGTCAACAACGCCGGCATCACCAGCCAGATCGGACCCTTCACCCAACTGCGCCCCACCGACCTGCGCGACGTCATCGACGTCAACCTCGTCGGCTACCTCCTCTGCGCCCAACAGGCCGCCCGCCGGATGAGCGACGGCGCCGCCATCGTCAACATCACCTCCGCCGCCGCCACCCTCGGCAGCCCAGGGGAGTACATCCACTACGCCGCCACCAAAGCCGCCACCGACGCCCTCACCATCGGCCTGGCCAAGGAACTCGCCCCCCGCGGCATCCGGGTCAACGCCGTCGCCCCCGGCATCATCCGCACCGACATCCACGCCCTCTCCGGCCAACCCGACCGGCCCGAACGCGCCGCCAGCCGCATCCCGCTCGGCCGCCCCGGCGAACCCGACGAGGTCGCCGCCGCCATCGCCTGGCTACTCGGCCCCGACGCCTCCTACACCACCGGCGCCATCATCCGCGTCGCCGGCGGCCTCTGACCACACCGCCACCGCCCGACCGGGCTCCAGGCCGACCCCCGCCACCCGTCCACGAGCAGGGCCAGCAGCCCCACCAACCGTGACGCAGGCCCACACACCCACTGTGCGAGCTCCACCATCTCGACCGCCACATCAAGCAGGACCGTCCCCGACGCCCCCGCCACCGACCAGGACCCGCAGGCCGCCGTCACGCACGCCGCGACCAACGCCTCCGGCGACCGGTGCGTCGCCCGGGCCAACTCGACTGTCCGAGTCACCAGCAACTCCGGCTGCGACGTCGACACCGGCCCAACCCGCCGTCGGCACGCCAGACACCCGACGCCCGCCCGAGGAATGCCGCCCCCTACAGCCGGGTAGACACCCGCGTGGACAGCGGACGCATCGGTGAACACGGCTTCCTCGCCGACGGGCTCAGCGCTGTCCTGGTGGACCGCGCCGGCTCGGTGAACTGGTGGTGCCCCCTACGATTCGACGGGCCGTCGGTCTTCGCCCGGCTCCTCGACGACGACGCCGGCCACTGGTCCATCCAACCGGAAGGCCCATTCACCACCGAACGGTCCTACGTCGAAGGCACCCTCGTGCTGCGTACCGTCTTCACCACCCGGCACGGCCGGGTGGCGCTGACCGACGCCCTCGCCCTGGAATCCGGCGCACGCGGCCACGACATCGGCATGCGCTCGCCACACGTACTGGCCCGACTCGTCGAGGGCCTCTCCGGCGAAGTGCCGATACGCCTGCACTACCGACCGCGGTTCGAATACGGGCGGGTGACCGCCTACCTCGACGACCACGACGGCATCATCGACGCGAGCGTCGGCGCCGACCGGCTGAGCCTGCGCGGCGACGTCCCGCTGCGCTGCCAACAGGGCGACGCCACCGCCAGCTTCACCGTCCGCGCGGGGGAGACCTGCCGCTTCACACTCGCACACGCGCCCACCTACGACTCCGGTCCACCGTCCCTACCGGACGCGAACCAAGTGATCACCAACGCCGTCGCCGGCTGGCAGTCCTGGGCCGAACTACACCGCCAGCAGTACGGCGGCCTCTTCGGCGAACAGGTGCGGCACAGCGCCATCGTCCTACAGGGAATGACCTACCAACCCAGCGGCGCGATCATCGCGGCGGCGACCACCTCGGTGCCCGAGCAGCCGGGAGCAGACCGCAACTACGACTACCGCTTCGTCTGGCTACGCGACTTCAGCCTCACCCTCCAGGCCCTCTGGCGGGCCGCCTGCCCCGACGAGGTCGACCGACACTTCGCCTGGGTCGCCAACGCCACCGGACGCGTCGGCGACGCGCCGGTGCCGATCATGTACGGCGTGCAGGGGGAGCGGGACCTCACCGAGCACCACCTCGACCATCTCACCGGGTACGCCCACAGCCAGCCGGTCACCGTCGGCAACGACGCCTGGAAACAACGGCAGAGCGACGTGCTCGGCGAGGTCCTCGACGCGGCCTGGCTGATGCGCCACTACCTCGACCCGATCACGCCGGACGTGCGGCAGTTGCTGTACGACCTCGCCGACCAGGCCGTACTGGACTGGCGTCGACCGGACTCCGGCATGTGGGAGGCCCGAGACACCGAGCGGCACTACGTCTCCTCCAAGGTGCAGTGCTGGACGGCGCTCGACCGGGCCGTCCGCTTCGGTGGCCGGCTGGGCGACCAGTCAGCTGTGGCCCGCTGGGCCGCGGCCCGGGACGACATTCACGAAGCCGTACTCAACCAGGGTTGGAACGAACGACTCGGCACCTTCACCGGAGCCTTCGACTCCGACCGCCTGGACGCCTCGGTGCTGATCATGCCGCTGGTCGGTTTCCTACCGGCCGGGGACCCGAGGATGCGCTCCACGATACGTGTGGTCGAACGCGAACTCTCCCACGACGGGCTGCTACGCCGGTGGGACGGCGACCCCGCCGGCTTCGTCATCTGCTCCTTCTGGCTGGTCACCTGCCTGGCCCAGGCCGGCGAGGTAGACCGCGCCGAGCGCCTGTTCCGGCAACTCGCCGGCCGGGCCAACGACCTTGGGCTCTTCGCGGAGCAGATCGACCCGACCACCGGGGAACATCTCGGCAACTTCCCGCAGGCTTTCTCGCACATCGGACTGATCAACGCCGCCGGCCAGCTCACCGAGGCCATTCAACGGCGCGACGCGGCAGGCAAGACACAACAGCCCATGCCAGCCGGCACGGGCAGCACGGAAGGAGCACCCACATGACTGGACGCCTCGAAGGCAAGACCGCCCTGATCACCGGCTCCGACTCCGGAATCGGGCAGGCCACGGCGATCGAGTTCGGCCGGGAGGGTGCCGACGTCGTGGTGCACTACCTGCACGACCACGCCGGCGCCAACCACACGAAGGCAGAGGTGGAGGCGGCCGGCCGGCGGGCCGTCGTGGTGCAGGGCGACATCAGCGTCGAACACCAGGTCGAGGCGATGTTCGACGAGGCCATCGCTGAGTACGGCACGCTGGACATCCTGATGAACAACGCCGGCGTGGACGCCTCCGGCACTCCGGTCGCCGACCTGGACACCGAGACGTTCGACCGGGCGATCCGGGTCAACGTCTACGGCGCCTTCTTCTGCTCCCGGCGCTTCGTGCGGCACCGTCGTGACCACGGCGGACACGGGAAGATCATCAACACGACCTCCATCCACCAGGAGGTCGCCCGGGCCGGCGGCGCGGACTACGACACCACCAAGGGAGCGCTGCTGGAGTTCGCCAAGAGCCTCGCCCTAGAGGTCGCACCGATGCACATGAACGTCAACAACGTCGGTCCGGGGATGGTGCTCACGCCGTTCAACCAGCAGGCGATCGACGATCCCGAGTACCGTGAGGAGCAGGTGCAGAGCATCCCGTGGAAGCGGGCGGCGGAGCCGCTGGAGGTCGCCAGGGTGGCGGTTTTCCTGGCCAGCGCCGATGCCGACTACGTGACGGGGTCGACGTACTTCGTGGACGGCGGCCTGATGCAGAACCAGGGCCAGGGCGCCTGACCATCCTGGATTCGATAATCCACATTATGTAAAGCTGGCGCGTCGAGGTGCCCCACACCTGCACCGAGGGTGTGTTCTCGGCGGTGACAGCCCGCGCCGAGAACACACCCTCGCTACGGTCGGGCCCGCTGGACGAACTTCGTGTCGGGGTGTACTAGAGCAGGAGCCCGACGGACCCGGCAAGGACGACCACCTACGTCGCAGCCACCGCAGATCAAGGGTCGCCGCCGGCCGCCGGAGGTCGTCGTCGTGCTCCGCACGCCACCGGAGCAGGACGACCTCTCGCGTACCCGCAAGCCGCGGCCCCCCGCGCGGAGACCCGACCACAGGCCCCCCCGCTCCGGATCGTGGTGCGCCTGTCGCCGGCACGGCTCCCCTTCGAGGGTGGACAGCGCCCCCTGTCGCCCACAATGCGAATATCATGCATAATGCCTATTATGCATGATATTCGGCGTAAAATGGTTGTCGCGCTGATCGAGGAGTTCCTGACCGCACGGGCCACCCGCAAGCCCTCCCCGCACACCCAGGACGCGTACCGGCGGGACCTGACGAGCGTGGCCGTGCTCGCCGCGCAGCTCGCCACCCCCGCACTCCCCCTTGACCACCTGTGCGTCGAGGCCCTCTCCCCCAGGCTGATCCGGGCCGCCTTCGCCCGGTTCGCCACCGACCGGGCCGCCACCTCGGTCGGGCGGGCCTGGTCGACGTGGAACGGATTTTTCTCCTTCCTGGTGGCCGAGCAGGTGGTGCCGGGAAATCCGATGCCGGCGGTGGGGCGTCCTCGGGCTCCGCTTCCCCAACCCAAGCCGTTGCGCGGCGAGGAGACTCCCGAGCACCTGCTCGCCGCGGCCGCGCGGGCCGAGGGTCGGCAGCGTGACCCGTGGCCGGAACGGGACGTGGCGGTGCTCGCGGTGGCGCTGTGTGCGGGGTTGCGGCTGTCGGAGCTGCTGGCTCTGCGGGTCGGTTCGCTCGGTGGACGGCCCGGCGAACGTCGGATGGAGGTGTCCGGCAAGGGCGGGCGGCCTCGAACGGTGCCGGTGGAGCCGGGCCTGGACGCGGTGCTGACGGGCTATCTGGACAGCCGGGCGCGCCGGTTCGGTTCGCGTAAGGTGCGGCCGGATTCGCCGCTGCTGGTGGATCGGCGGGGTGAGCCGCTGCGTCGGGGTGGGTTGCAGTATCTGGTGGAGTCCTGCTTCCGGCGAGCCGGCATCGGCGACCGGGTGCCGCGCGGAGCGCGGTTGCACGCGCTGCGGCACACGTTCGCGACACGGTTGGCCGAGGACGGGGCGGGTGCGGCGGAAATCATGCGGTTGCTGGGGCACGCATCGTTGGCGTCGTCGCAGACGTACATCGAGGTGACCGCGGGTCAGCAGCGGGAGGCGGCGCGAGCGAATCGCACGAACCGGGCGTTGGCGGGTCTGGTGCGGCCGGTCAGCTGACCGCCTTCCTGACCAGGGTGGTGATCGTCTTCTCGGCTTCGTCGGTCAGTTCGGTGACGGCCAGTGAGGTGGACCAGAGGCCGCTGTCGTCGTCGAGGTTGGCCTCGGTGGTGAAGCCGAAGGTCGAGTAGCGCTCCTTGTCGGCGTGTCCGCTACGGAAGAAGCACACCACCTTCGTCTTCCTGGCGTAGGCCGGTTGTCCGTACCACAGCTTCGGTGACAACTCCGGGGCGTTGGTGGTGACGATGACGTGGATGCGTTCGGCCACCGCGCGGTCCGACGGCTCCATCTCGGCGATTTTGGACAGCACGTCGAGTTCGTCGGCCGCGGCCTTCTTGCCACGCCCGGGGCTTGTCTCCTTCCTCAGTTCCGCGGTGCGTTGCTTGATGGCGGCACGTTCCTGCTCGGAGAAGCCGTCGGTGCTCTTCTCACTCTTGGTCGCGCTCATCGCTGCACTCTCCTGGTCGTGATCGGGCTGCTGCCGCCGACGCTAACGTGCGTGGCGACCCTGATCTTCTCGGTTCCTGATCGATCCTTGCTCGCCGCTGATGTCGACACGCAGACTGGCGGTGACGCGACTGGCGGCACCGGGGATGGGATGGACCATCGGGAAGCTCTCGTCGTGGAGGTCGTCCGCCTGGGCCTCCACGGGTGGGGTGGACCATGTCGATGGTGATGAGCGCGGCGCGGCTGCTGCCGGGTGGGCCGGTGGCGGAGGCGATCCTGGCCGAGGTGGCCGAGGGTGTGGTGGGGCTGCGGGCGGCGGGGGTGACTCCGGCGTTGGCGACGGTGCTGGTGGGTGACGACCAGGCCAGTGCCGGTTACATCCGGATCAAGCAGCGGCAGGCGGCGAAGCTGGGTTTCGCCTCGCCGCATGTGCGGTTGCCGGCCTCGGCGTCGCAGGCCGATCTGCATGCGGTGCTGGCCGATTTCGACACGGATCAGGATGTGCACGGTGTGCTGCTGCAGTATCCGATACCCGGGGGCCTCGACTACGACCGGGCGTTGCAGACGCTGGAGCCGGATTCTGACGTCGACGGGATGCATCCGGTGAACATGGGGCGGCTGGCGTTGGGGTTACCGGGCCCGTTGCCGTGTACGCCGGCGGCGATCGAGGCGTTGTTGGCGTACCACGGGGTGTCGGTGGCAGGCCGTGAGGTGGTGGTGCTGGGGCGGGGTGCGACGTTGGGTCGGCCGTTGGCGATGCTGCTGGCGCAGAGGCGGCCGACGGCGGACGCGGCGGTGACGGTGGTGCATACCGGGGTGGCGGACTGGCCGCGGTACACCCGTCGGGCGGAGATCCTGGTGGCGGCGGCTGGGGTGCCGGGCATTGTGCGGCCGGAGCATGTTCGTCCGGGGGCGGTGGTGGTCGGCGGTGGGGTGCGGTACGCGGGGCGGCGGTTGTTGCCGGATGTGGATCCTTCGTGTGGCCGGGTGGCGGGGGCGATCACGCCGCGGGTTGGTGGGGTGGGTCCGGTGACGGTGGCGATGTTGTTCCGCAACGCGTTGAGGGCGGCCCGGTCAGCGGTTGGTGTGGTGGAACAGTCGTAGGGCGTCGGTGGTGGCGGCCGTACCGCCCTCTGTCGGTTTCTTTCAGCCGAGGTCGACCAGCAGGGGGCGGTGGTCGGAGATGGTCGACGACGGGGTCCGCACGGCGGTGACCGGCGGCAGTCGGTCGAAGCCCTGCCGGTCGGCGAGGGCGTGGTCGAGTTGGACGCGCGGCTGCCCGGCCGGGTAGGTGGGGCGGCGGCCCAGCAGGTGCCAGCCGGAGACGGTGCGGGCGGCCCAGGCGGGCAGGTTCAGGTCGCCGAGCAGGATCCGTGGTGCGGGCAGGGTGCGTAGCGCCCGGACGATCTGGCGTAGCTGGCGGGCGTTCCAGCCGGGCACGAAGGACAGGTGGGTGGCGGCGACGGTGAGCGGGCCGTGCGCGGTGTCCAGCACGGCGGCGAGCACCACCCGAGGTTCGTCGCGGAGCAGGACCAGTCCGCCGCCGGGGCCGGGCACGTACACCGGGGAGCGCACGGGGGCGGGGCGCAGTCGGGTCACCCGCCAGGTGAGCACCGGGTGGCGGGTGGCCAGGCCGACGCCGTAGCAGGGTTCGCCGTGGCCGTCGTCGTCGTGGGTCAGCGGGCGGAACGCCACTCCGGGGGTGCCGACCACGGCGGCGGCGAACCGGTGCTCGGCCGCGCCGAGGGCCTGCGCGGCGACGGCGGTCAGGTCGAGTTGGCCGCTGCGGGACTGGTCGCGGTCGACTTCCTGTAGGGCGAGGACGTCGGCGTCGAGGGCGGCGACGGCGGTGGCCAGTCGGGCCGGGTCGACCAGGCCGTCGTGCAGGGACCGGCCGTGCAGCAGGTTGAACGTGGCCAGGCGCACCGTGTCACCTTAGCGACGCGGTGGCACAGTTGCCCGATGGTGCGGGTGTTGCTCTGTTCGACGCTGGTTTTCGTGGCCGTCGCTGTGTTGGGGATCTGGTTGCGGCGGTGGCGTGACCGGTGAGGCTGGCCACAGCCGGCGGCGCGGCGTACGCCCTGGTGGGAAGAATTGCGGCTTGTGGAGTTGGACGGGTGGACGATCGCGATGCTGCTGTCCGCCGCCGCGTTGGCCGGTTGGGTGGACGCCGTGGTCGGTGGTGGCGGGTTGCTGTTGTTGCCGGCGCTTCTGGTGGCGGCGCCGGGGATGCCGCCGGCCACCGCGCTGGGCACCAACAAGTTGGCGGCGATAGCGGGAACGTCGACGGCGGCGGTGACGTTCGCCCGCCGCACCACGATCGACTGGCGGGTGGTGGGGCCTGCGGCTGCCCTGGCGGTGTTCTGCGCCGGGTTGGGTGCGGCGTTGGCCGGCGCGGTGCCGCCGTCGGCGTACCGGCCGGTGGTGTTGGTGGTGCTGGTGTCGGTGGCGTTGTTCGTGGTGCTGCGTCCCCGGCTGGGGGTGCGGGCGGTGCCGCGGCGGCGGACCCGGGTGCGGGTGGTGGCGGTGGTGTTGGTGGCGGGGGTGGGTATCGCCACCTACGACGGGTTGATCGGTCCGGGTACCGGCACGTTTCTGGTGGTGGCGTTCACCGCGTTGGTGGGTGCGGATTTTCTGCACGGTTCGGCGATGGCGAAGGTGGTCAACGCGGGCACCAACGCCGGTGCGTTGGTGGTGTTCGCGGCGACCGGCCACGTGTGGTGGCTGTTGGGGGCGGCGATGGCGGTGTGCAATATCGCGGGGGCGGCGGTGGGTGCCCGGATGGCGGTGCGTCGCGGGTCGGGGTTCGTGCGGGCGGTGCTGCTGGTGGTGGTGTTCGCCCTGGTGGCGAAGCTCGGCTATGACCAGTGGCTGGCCGGGTGAGCGGCACCTCCCGCGCGGGGGATCGTGGGCTGATGCCGGTCCGGGCGGACCATGACCGGGTTCCGGAGCCGGCGGGTTCAGCCGCTACGCGATGCGTCGAAGCGGCCGGCGCGGATCTCCCGTAGGGCACGGCGGCGGGTGTCGCCGTGCAGGGTGTCGACGTAGAGGCGGCCGGCGAGGTGGTCGGTTTCGTGTTGCAGGGCGCGGGCGAGGAAGCCGCTGCCGGCGATGGTGAGGGGTTCGCCGTGTTGGTCGAGGCCGTGCGCGGTGGCGTGCAGGGCGCGTGGGGTCGGGAAGTAGAGCCCGGGGATGGACAGGCAGCCCTCGTCGTCGTCCTGGAGTTCGTCGGACAGTTCCAGGGTCGGGTTGATCATGTGGCCGCGGTGTCCGTCGGCGTCGTAGACGAAGACTCGGGCGTTGACGCCGATCTGCGGTGCGGCGACGCCGGCGCGGCCGGGTGCGCCGAGCAGTGTGTCCATCAGGTCGGTGACCAGGGTGCGCAGTTCGGTGTCGAAGCGGGTCACCGGTTCGCTGGGGGTGCGCAGCACCGGGTCTCCGATGATTCGGATGTCGCGCATCGTCATGTGGGTGAGGCTACCGGCCGTGGGTGGTGGGGTGGGTGCCAGTAGGGCGGGGGAAGCCGGGTTCGCCGTGCATCAGGCGGTGCCAGGTCTCGTGGGTTCGCGGCGGTCGGGTCGGTGATGGGCTGGAGCAGCCGGGAGCGCAGGTCGTCGGTCGGCGATCATGATCAGGGGCGGCTGGTGGGCCACGGGCGTGTCCCTCTCGGTGTGCTGCCAGCAGCGTCCAGGGTGGCGCGCACCGGGGCGGTCTTCGCCGCCGCCTCGGCGACCTCGGCGTCGGGGTCGCTGTCCCAGGTGATGCCGCCGCCGGCCCACACGTGTACCGCGTGGGCGTCCATGGCGGCTGTGCGGATGGTCAGTCCCAGGTCTAGGTGGTCGTGGCCGACCCAGCCGAGGGCGCCCATGCCGGCGCCGCGGCCGACGGGTTCCAGGTCGGCAATGCGGTCCAGGGCGGCCAGCTTGGGTGCGCCGGTGACGGATCCGCCGGGGCAGACGGCGCGCAGCAGGTCGGCTAGGCCGAGCCCGTCGGCGACGTCGGCCCGTACCGTTGACTCCGCCTGCCACAGGTCGCACCAGCGGCGGACCGCGAACAGGTCGTCGACGCGGACGCTGCCGGTGCGGGCGATGCGGGCCATGTCGTTGCGTTCCAAGTCGACGATCATGATGTGTTCGGCGCGTTCCTTGGCGGAGGCGAGCAGGTCGGCGCGGCCGGCGGTGGTGGCCGGGCGGGTGCCTTTGATGGGCCGGGTGGTCAGGGTGCCGTGGCGGAGTTCGATCAGGGTTTCGGGGCTGGCGCAGCCGATGGCCCAGCCCGGGCCGGTGAGTAGGCCGCCGTAGCGGGCTCCGGGCAGGCGGCCGAGGCGGGCCAGGGCGGGGCGCGGGTCGCCGGTGTAGGTGGCGGCGGCGTGGCCGACCAGGTTGACCTGGTAGACCTCGCCGCGGCCGATGGCGTCGCGGACGGCGGTGACGGCGGCGGCGTGCTGGTGGGGTTGCCAGCTCTCGGTCCAGGTGCCGCGCCACCAGGGGGTGGCTGGCTGTGGGCGGGCCGGGGCGGCGGTGGTGTGGCCGTAGACGACGGCCACCACCTCGGGCAGGTCGGCGGGGTTGGCGGCGCCGGGGGCGCCGCCGGCCAGTAGGGCGCCGGCGGCGGCGGAGACGTAGAGCGCGGCGCCGCAGACGCCGTCGGGGTCGTGGCGGGTCGCCGGGCGGGCCAGGTCGTGCAGGCGCAGGCCGTGGGCGGCGAGGAATTCCTCGGTGCGCGTGGCGGGGTCTCCGCCGTCGGCCGGACGCCACTGCCAGCGGGCGCGTTCGACGAGGCGTCCCCGGCACGGCTCGGGTGCGGCGGGCGGATCGGCAACCACGAGTGGGAGCGCTTCCACGACGTCCGGACGATTGTTGGTCATCCGTTCAGCGGATTCCCGCACACCACGCGCACATCTGCTCGATGTGGCGCGCTTTCGCTTGGTACTGTGCGTCACTGGTCATGTGAACCATGACACAGTGCCCCCACAGTCCGGAGAACCCGATGTGCCAGCACCAACCCATTTGCCCCTCCGCCGACGCCATCGACCGGGAAGCCGCCAAGGTCATCGCCTGCTTCCGTGAGCAGGGTTGGAGCCTGCTCTGCAACGGCGTCATCATCTTCGAGGACACCGGCGAACTGCTCCCCGACGGCAGCAGCATCGCACCGCACCGCGGCCCCGCCCGACACGCGCTCGCCGCCTGACAATCACGATCCGTCACGCCATCCTTCCGCGCCGACCCAGGCTAGTCCCCCGGTCAGGGACCACCACTACCAGGTCGGCGCGGTGCCGGGGCCGCCGTGCGGCGCCCCCGGCGCCCGGTCATTCCTCGTACGCCTGCGGTGACGGACACGAGCAGACCAGATTCCGGTCACCGTACCCACCGTCGACCCGGCGCACCGGCGGCCAGTACTTCGCCACCCGATCCACCCCGGAGGGCCAGCCACCCACCGACCGTGGGTACGGGTGCGGCCACTCGTCCCCGGCGAGCATCGTCGCCGTGTGTGGCGCGTTGACGAGCGGATTGTCACCCGCCGGCCACCCACCCGAACCAACCTTGTCGATCTCCGCCCGGATCGCGATCATCGCGTCACAGAACCGGTCCAGTTCGGTCAGGTCCTCGCTCTCGGTGGGTTCCACCATCAGCGTCCCCGCCACCGGGAACGACATCGTCGGTGCGTGGAACCCGTAGTCGATCAGCCGCTTCGCCACATCGTCGACGCTCACCCCGGTCGCCTTCGTCAACGGCCGCAGATCCAGGATGCACTCGTGGGCCACCAGGCCCTTGTTGCCCGCGTACAGCACCGGGAAGTGCCCCCGCAGCCGCACCGCCACATAGTTGGCCGCCAGCACCGCCACCCCCGTCGCACGGGCCAGCCCGTCGGCGCCCATCATCCGCAGGTACGCCCACGGAATCGGCAGGATCCCCGCCGACCCGTACCGGGCCGCCGCGATCGCCGGCCGACCCGCCACCGGCGCACCGGCCGGGTCCCCCGGCAGGAACGGCGCCAGGTGCGCCCGCACCGCCACCGGACCCACACCCGGCCCACCACCACCGTGCGGGATGCAGAACGTCTTGTGCAGGTTCAGGTGCGACACGTCCGCGCCGAACCGTCCCGGCTTGGCGAACCCGACCAACGCGTTCAGGTTCGCCCCGTCCACGTACACCTGCCCGCCGGCGTCGTGGACCTTCGCGCACAGTGACGCGATGCCCGTCTCGTACACCCCGTGCGTCGACGGGTACGTCACCATGATCGCTGCCAGGTCGTCCCGGTTGGCGGCGATCTTCGCGTCGAGGTCGACCATGTCGACGTTGCCGTCGTCGTCGCAGCCGACCACCACCACCCGCATCCCGGCCATCACCGCACTCGCGGCGTTCGTGCCGTGCGCCGA
This sequence comes from Micromonospora sp. LOL_024, assembly GCF_048060415.1. NCBI lineage: Bacteria > Bacillati > Actinomycetota > Actinomycetes > Micromonosporales > Micromonosporaceae > Micromonospora > Micromonospora sp. LOL_024. Next base: position 24,179 of record NZ_JBHMIS010000004.1, on the reverse strand, counting down.
CGACGGGATCAGACACACGGTGCGGTGCTGCTCCCCACGGTCACGGTGGTACGCGCGGATCGCCAGCAGCCCGGCCAACTCTCCCTGCGAACCGGCGTTGGGCTGCACGCTGACCGCGTCGTAGCCGGTCAGCTCCGCCAGCCACCGCTCCAACTGGCCGATCAGCTGCCGGTAGCCGGCGGTCTGCTCGGCCGGGGCGAACGGGTGCAGGTGGGCGAACTCGGCCCAGCTCACCGGTTCCATCTCGGTGGTCGCGTTGAGTTTCATCGTGCACGAACCGAGCGGAATCATGCCCCGGTCCAGCGCGTAGTCGAAATCGGCCAGCCGGCGCAGGTACCGCAACATCGCCGTCTCCGAGCGGTGTGACCGGAACACCGGGTGGGTGAGGAAGTCACTGGTCCGGGCCAGTCCCACCGGCAGCCCGGTGCCCACCTCGCCGGTGACCGGCGCGACGCCGAACGCCGCCCACACCGCCGCCAGGTGACCGGCGGTGGTGGTCTCGTCGCAGGAGATCCCGACCCGGTCGGCGTCGACCAGCCGCAGGTTCACCCCACCCCGTGCGGCTGCGTCGACCACCTCGGCGGCCCGGCCCGGCACGGTCGCCGTCACCGTGTCGAAGAACGGCACGTCGGCCACGTCCACCCCGCCGGCGCGCAGCCCGGCCGCCAGCCGGGCCGCCATCTCGCCGGTACCCGCCGCGATGGCCCGCAGGCCGTCCGGGCCGTGGTATACCGCGTACATGCCGGCCATCACGGCCAGCAGCACCTGCGCGGTACAGATGTTGCTGGTCGCCTTCTCCCGACGGATGTGCTGCTCACGTGTCTGCAACGCCAGCCGGTACGCCGGATCTCCGGCACCGTCACGAGACACCCCGACCAGCCGCCCCGGCAACATCCGCTCCAACCCGGCACGCACCGCCAGGTATCCGGCGTGCGGCCCACCGAAGCCCATCGGCACCCCGAAACGCTGGGTGGTGCCGGCCGCGATGTCGGCCCCGATCTCCCCCGGCGCGCGCAGCAGCGTCAACGCCAGCAGGTCCGCCGCCACCGTCACCAACGCACCGGCCGCGTGCGCGGCCTCCACCAGCGGCGCATGGTCACGCACCGCCCCGGACGCGCCCGGGAACTGCAGGTGCACGCCGAAGAAGTCCGCCGGCAACGCCTCGACGTCCAGGTCGAGCACCCGCACGTCGATTCCGAGTGGCTCGGCCCGCCCGACGATCACCGCGATGGTCTGCGGCAGGGTGTCCGCGTCGACCACGTACACCGGGCTCTTGCTCTTCGACGCCCGCCGCGCCAGCGTCATCGCCTCCGCCGCCGCCGTACCCTCGTCGAGCATCGACGCGTTCGCCGTCGCCAACCCGGTCAGGTCGGACACCATCGTCTGGAAGTTCAGCAGCGCCTCCAGCCGACCCTGGCTGATCTCCGGCTGATACGGCGTGTACGCCGTGTACCAGGCCGGGTTCTCCAGCACGTTGCGGCGGATCACCGCCGGCGTGTGGGTCCCGTGATAACCCAACCCGATCATTGACACGGCGACGGTGTTGCGGCCGGCCATCTCCCGCAACTCGGCCAGGGCCTCACGCTCGCTGGCCGGCTCCGGCAGATCCAGCCGGCCGTGCCAGCGGATCACCTCGGGGATCGCCGCGTCCATCAGCTCGTCGATCAAGGCGTACCCGACGGCGTCGAGCATCCGGCTCTCGTCGTCGGGACCCGGACCGATGTGACGGTCGGCGAACTTCTCTGCGGTCATGGGCGGCGCTCCTGCGGGGGGCGGGGGTCGACGGGTCGGCCCTCCCCCTCTGTCACACCCACGGGCGCTCCACAGTGCCTGACCGACGCGGTCCTTCTGCCTGAGAGGTTCCGGGGAGGATTTGCCCCTTCGGCGCCGCCCGGCTGCCGCCAGGCGGTCTCTCCCGCGTCGGTGCTACCGGCGAGATCAACGCTACCAGCGGGCCCGGCGGCCCGCAGCCAACCCCCCGCCCTACCGCCCGACAGCGGCCGACGCCACCGGCCCGGTGGTGGCGGCCGCGCCGGCCGGCGACCCGTCGCCGAGCAGCCGACCGGCCAGCACCGGCAGCAGCCGACCCAACGGGGCGTCCACCCGCAGCGCGGCGTGCACGTCACCACGGGTCGGACCCTGGTTGACGATCACCACCGGCACCCCGTGCCGCACCGCCCGCACCACGAACCGACGCCCCGACATCACCGTCAGTGACGAACCCAGCACCAACAGCAGCCGAGCCTGCTCCACCATCGCGAAACACCGCTGCACCCGGACGGCGGGCACCGTCTCACCGAAGAACACCACGTCAGGCTTGAGGACACCACCACAACCCAGGCAGTCGACGGTACGGAACCCCGCCACCTGGACGTCGTCGAGATCCACGTCACCATCGGGGTTGGTCGCGCCGGCCGCCGCCACGAACTGCGGGTTGACCCGCCGCAACCGCCGATCCAGGTCCAGCCGCGCCGTGCCCTGCCCGCAACCCAGACAGACCACCTGATCCAGCCGGCCGTGTAGCTCCAGCACGTCACGGCTGCCGGCAGCCGTGTGCAGGCCGTCGACGTTCTGCGTGATGACCCCGCTGACCAGCCCGCCGAGCTGCAGCCGGGCCACCGCCCGGTGCCCGTCGTTCGGTGCCGCCCCCGCGATCAGCTGCCACCCCAGATGACTACGGGCCCAGTACCGGCGGCGCGCCGCCGCGTCGCCGACGAACGTCTGATACGTCATCGGAGTGTGCCGGCGGGCAACACCACTCGGACCCCGATAGTCGGGAATGCCCGAATCGGTGGACAGTCCGGCCCCGCTGAGCACCACCACGCCACCACCGGCCACCAGGCCCGCCACCGGCTCGATCACCTCGTCCACCCGACCATGGTGCCCCAGCCAGGGCACCGCCGACGAACCCGCCGAGCGCCGGCCCGACACCACCGGTCACACCGACCAGGTCAACGCTGCCGCACACACCGGCAGCGCCCACATCAACGCTGCTGATGACGCGGCAACGACCGCGCCGGCCCGGCGCCGACCGCCGGTGACTGCGGCTGCCCGATGCGCTCCATCGTGCGGGCCAACTGCTCGCTACCATCGTCGAGGTGTCGCGCCGCCGCCTGCATGTGCGACACCATCATCTCGCCGTAGATCCGCAGTGCCTCCCGCGCGGCAACCCCGTCGTCGAACGTCGGCCCGGCCGCCACGTGGTAGTCCTGCACCGCCCGCTCCGCCTCCTGCCGGGCCTGCTCCACCGCCGCCCGCACGTAACTCTCGTACTGGGTGCGGGCGTACTCGGCGACCCGCCGGGCGTAGTCGTGCGCCTGCGCGATGATCTGCTCGGCTTCCCGCTGCGCCGCCGAGAGCAGATTCACCTCCTTGGCGGCCGGTGCCTTCGGCGCCGGACCGGAACTCGGGATCACCCCGTGCCGATGCAACTCCACGTGATCGTTGAGCCGCTCGTTCTCCGCCCGCAGATTCGCCACCTGCGTCGAGAGCAGATCCAACTCGTCGGCCACCTGCATCCGGAACCGGTCCACGTCGGCGTGGTCGAAGCCACGCCGACCCAACGACGACGACCCGAACTCCCACCGTCGCACCCGGTCAGCGGTCATCCGCACCTGCCCGCCGCCAGCGACCTGCACACCGTCGTACCTGCCGACCGCAGGCGCGCTCACCGTACCGGCCTGCCACTCACGGCTGCGGGGCTCACTCACCGGGCACCTCCAGAATCGTCAGGCCCGCACTCCCCCGGCCGGTTCAGGTCCAACCCCACCACCTGCGTCACCGTCAACCAGGGACACGACGCGACCCTCTTGTCGAGGGCGTCGACGTCGTAGAACTCGCTGCGCGAGCGGGCACCCACATACACATCGACCCGACGCCGCGACCCCTCAGCGGCCACCTGCTCCACCAGCGCCTTCAACGGCGCAACCCGTACACGACCGCACCGCCGGATGAGACACACCGACCGACTGACCCGGGTGGAACGGCAACAGGTACTGCGGGCGCAGCGTCAACACCGCCACGTCGAACGCCCGCCGCTCATGCCCGACGATCTCCGCCACCCACCACGGAGCCTCGAGGAAATGCCGCACCGTCGCCAGCAACGCCTCCCCCACCGCCGGGTAGTGCTCCACCCGCACCGCGAACCTGCGGTGGTCGGCGCCGAGATCCTGCAGAAACCCGACCAGCCGATCCACCTGGTCCACCTGCGACACGATGTGACCGAGCGCGTTGACCAGCCGATCCCGCTGTCCCGCCATGTTGGTCGGGAACATCGGCCGGGTCTCGGGATACGCCAGAAACAGCGTCGAGTAGAAGTAGAGCGGCACCTGGTCGCCGTTCGCGACCACCAGGGACCAACTCTGCTTGAGACGAGAGACGTCCACGCTCAGGCGCCCGCCGGGTCCCCGGACGCCACCACCTGGTCCTGCACCTGCGCCAGCACCGCCTGCACGTCGGTGACGATATGAGCGCCAGGTGCCGACGCTGACCCGCCATGTCCACATCGGCGAAGTAGCCGGCCACCTCCGGGTCGGCGAGCACCCGCTCGTAGAACAGTTCCACAGCCGCCTTGACCGAACTGGCGCCACCAATACGCTCGTAATGCGAGGCAGGGGCGGTCTCGTCGGTAACCGTCACGGTCGATCCGTCCGCCCGACGACACCGCGAACCGAAAACCCTCAGCCGGCCCTACGCCGCGCCCGCCGCGCCGCCAACTCGTCGCCCACCTGGCCCCCTACGGGCGCCGCCTCCGGCTCCTGCGCCACGGCCACCGCCGCGGGCTCCGCCGGAAGATGCGACAACGAACCCTGAATCTCCTTGAAGGCACCACCGATCGCGATGCCGAACACCCCCTGGCCGCCCTGCAACAGGTCGACCACCTCCTCCGGAGAACGACACTCGTACACCGTCGTCCCATCAGAGATCAACGTGATGCCCGCCAGATCCTCCACCCCACGCGACCGCAACGCATCGATCGCCTTACGAATGTTCTGCAACGACACCCCGGCGTCCAACAGCCGCTTCACGACCTTCAACACCACCAGGTCGCGGAACGAGTACAACCGCTGCGTACCCGAACCCGACGCGTCCCGCACACTCGGCACCACCAACGTCGTACGCGCCCAGTAATCCAACTGGCGATAGCTGATCCCCACCGCCTGGCACGCCGTCACACCCCGGTACCCCACCGCACCGTCACCGTCAGTTGCCGAACCAGGCGTCCCACCCAGCTCGTCCAGTCCCGTTCCCGGATCGGAATCTCGCGGCTCGTGCATCCGGACAACCTCCCCGTCAGTGCGGTACGACGTCGTTTCCGGGACGCGCACCCCTCGACACAGCAACCCTATAGCGACCGCCAGGGGTTACCACGGAGAACCGACGCGACACGCCGCGCATCGACAACGATGACCACCATCATCACCGACGGTCACGCCGCCGGCCGGGGACCAGACTCAGCCCGCGAAGTCCTCCGGACGCACCTGCTCCAGGAACTCCCGGAACTTCTCCACCTCGTCCTCCTGCTCGTCGGGAATCACGATCCCCGCCTCACTGAGGACCTCCTCCGCACAACGAATCGGCGCACCGACCCGCAACGCCAGAGCGATCGAATCACTCGGCCGAGCCGACACCCGCACCCCGTCACCAATCAACAGATCAGCGAAGAACACGTTCTCCTTCAACTCGGTGATCTCCACCGCCTGCAACGGCGCCTTTAACGCCGCCAACACATCCCGCAGAAGATCATGGGTCAACGGACGCGCCGGCTTGACACCCTGCTGCTCGTAAGCGATCGCCGTCGCCTCGACCGCGCCGATCCAGATCGGCAGATAGCGGTCCCCCTCGACCTCCCTGAGCAGGACGATCGGCTGGTTACTGGGCAACTCCACCCGAACCCCGACCACGCTCAGCTCGCGCACCGCCGCCTCCGTGTCGTTGTCACCTACGCCCGCACCGCGCCCTTCCCTGCACCGTACACGGACCGCGAGAAGGCGATCCCACGCGTTGCCCGCACCACGTCCATGCCAGAAGTGGGGTACCCCCGCAAGCCTACGCCACGCCCCGACACCGCCACCGGTACCGCACACGCCGACCAACGACCCAACGTCGACCTCAACGACCCAACGTCGACCGCAACCCCACCCGCACCAGCGCCGCATGCAGCTGCTGCGACAGGGCCACCAACTCCCGTGCCGTCTCCGCCGCCCGCGCCCGCGCCGCCGGATCACTCTGCCGGGCCAACGGCGCCACCAACTGCGCGAACAAGCCGACCTCCCGATCAGCCGACGTCCGGTAACCACGCAGATGCCGAGGCTGAATCCCATACGCCGCCAGACCCGCCACCGCCTCCGCAATGATCAACGCGTCGGCGTCGTACCAACCCGGCGGATCCGACACCACCAGCCCAAGCCGCTCCAACTCGCCCAACACCGACTCGTCGAGCCCACTGCGCGCCACCAACTCCGTCCGGTCCAGCCGCACCGGCGCCGACTCCACCGGCGCGACCGCACGACAAGGCACCTCACCATCGGCACCCACCGCGACCAGCGACGGGCGCGACCGCTCCGCCGCACCATCGGCATCCCACTGCGCCAACTGCTCCCGGATCACCCGCAACGGCAGATACTGATCCCGCTGCGCGGTCAACACGAACCGCAGCCGCGCCACATCATCCCAGCCGTACTTCCGGTAACCCGCCGCCGTCCGCTGCGGCTCCACCAAGCCCTCAGCCTCAAGAAACCGCAGCTTCGAAATCGTCACGTCCGGAAAATCCGCCCGCAACTGGGCCAACACCTCGCCGATGCTCATCAACGGCTCGGCGCGCCCCGCCCCGGACGACCTGGAGGCCGCAGGCTCGTTCACCCCCGGCCGGCCTCCCCCTCCGGGCGCGGACCGGCGATGAACACCACCCGGAACTTGCCGATCTGCACCTCGTCACCGTTGGTCAAGGTCGCCGCCTCGACCCGCTCCCGGTTCACATACGTGCCGTTCAAGCTGCCCACGTCCCGCACCGTGAACGTCCCACCGTCACGATGGAACTCCGCATGCCGACGCGACACCGTCACATCATCGAGGAAAATGTCACTGTCCGGATGCCGCCCGCTGGTCGTCACATCATGGTCCAACAGGAACCGTGCGCCCGCGTTCGGACCACGCCGGACCACCAGCAGCGCCATCCCCGGCGGCAGCGAACCAGACATCCGGCTCGGCACCACATCGGTGTCCGGCCCCTCCAACGCTTCCTCGAGCGAACCGAGATTGAGCGTCGACGTGACGTCGAGCGGGGGGAACTCGTCGCCTGGGCGAGTCATGGGACCACCTCACGGATCTGTTTCGGTCGGCGTCGGAACGGCGGATCTGGCCGCCGGGCTGCTATCCACCCGGCGGCTGGCTCTCCACGCCCCGAAAGGCTGTCCGCGACGCTCAACTAATGGTTTCTCGGTCGACTGGGCGAGCCTAGCCAGCGCCGAAAATCAGGGCAACCGGACGCGCGGCACAGAAACCGACCCGCCGGTAGAGGAAACGCTCAGCTCTCGGTCAACTCGCGATACGCGTCCGCGCTCAACAGCCCGTCCACCACCGCCGGGTCCGCCACGGTGATCTCCACCAACCAACCCCCACGGTACGGATCCGAGTTGATCAATTCCGGCGTGTCGACCAGCGCCTCGTTGCGCGTCGACACCGTACCGGCCAGCGGAGCGTAGATCTCCGACACACTCTTGGTCGACTCGATCTCACCCAACGACTCACCGGCCGCCACCACCACACCGGCCTCCGGCAACTGCACAAACACGATGTCGCCAAGAGCGTCCTGCGCGAAATGGGTGATGCCGACCCGAACGGCCCCGCCACCAGCGGAAGCCACCCACTCGTGCTCGGCGGTGTAACGCAGATCCTCAGGAATCACCAGCAGCGTCCTCATCCATCGCGACACCGGACCGACCGGTGCCGGCCCCGGCCGGCCTCTCAAGCAACCGGACGGGCGTGTTCCAGCGGGCGGGGCACGTGCAGCGCCGAAACCTCAGCAACCTCACGGTCCTCAACGATCACGTTACCGCCGTCGCCCGCCACCTGCGCGACCACCCCACCAGGAATGTTGAGCGCCGTACGCATCGTCGACGCATCCCCGATCACCGTGATCACGAACGGCCCCGTCAGCCGCCGCCCGTCCACGATCAACGACCCGTTCTCCCCGTTGAGGAAATACGTCGACGCCACGATCCGCACCGTCGCACGATCACCACCGGAAATCTGCATCGCCTCCGCGCCAGCACCCCGCAACTCCTGCACCGCGTCGAGCACCCGTACCGCCGAGGTCGGCTTGGCCGCACCCGCCTGGAAGCGCACCGCCAGACCCGGCCCCCGCGCCGGCAACGAACCCGCCAGGATCCCCAACTCGTCCGCCCGCCGGGTCGCCTCCTCCAACGCCGCCTGCCGACCCTGCTCACCCGAGCGCAACTGCCGCTGGCTCTCCTCCAACGCCGCGATGTCCTGCCGCAGCCGGAACTCCCGCGCCTCCAGGTCGTACAGGATCCGCACCAGATCCTCCTGCCGCGCCGCCGCCAACGACGAATCCGTCGACGTCGTCTTCAACTGCACCGCCAGGGTGAAACCCAACAGAACCAGCAACACCGCGATCATCACCGCCGCCGAACTGAACCGCCGCAACAACGCCCCCGCCGCACCGAGCCCCGCCGCCACACCACCCGCCGGCGGCACCGCATCGTCACGATCCGTCAACGGCGGGTCGCTGTCATCGTCAACCGGCCGCTCCCGGGGCGACAACGGACCCAACTCATCCGGATCCGGCGCATCCGGACGCGGATCCGGCTCCCCCGCGGGGCCCTCCGGGCGGGCCGGCCCCGCCGGCTGCGGCCACCCTGTGCCCGTCTCCGTGTGCTCGTCACTCACGCCACAAACCTACGCCCGGAACAGGTGCCGGCGGATCGCCGCCACGTTGCCGAAGATACGAACTCCCAGCACGACCACCACACCAGTGGACAACTGCCCGCCCACCCCCAACTGGTCACCCAGGTACACGATCAGCGCCGCGACCAGCACGTTCGAGATGAACGACACCACGAACTGCTTGTCGTCGAAGATCCGGTCCAGCTTCGCCCGAACCCCACCGAAGACCGCGTCCAACGCGGCCACCACCGCGATCGGCAGGTACGGCTGCAAGGCCGCCGGCACCGTCGGGTCGAGCCACAGCCCGAGCGCCACACCAACCAGCAGAGCCAGCACCGCGATCATCAACCACCTCCGGAGGGGCTGGAAGACGTACCCGGACCGAACGGCCCGTCACCACCCGACGACGACACACTCGGACTCGCCGCAGGCTCCGCGTAGCGTAGCCGCGACTCCGGAGCCGCCGGCAAAGTGAGGTCGTCGGCGTCCCGCACAGCGAACGACAGCCCGGCCACCTGAGCCACCTTGCGCAACGTCAACGCACTGCTGCTGGACTCGAACAGCTTGCGCATCGAGCCCGGACCGATCGCCGACACCTCATACGGCCCGGTCACCGGCCGGAAGTCCACCAGGATCGCCTCGCCGGCGTTGCGGATCGTCGAGGTCGCCGTCAGCCGCTGCCCGTTGATCGCGATCGCCTCCGCTCCAACACCCCACAGGTCGTTGGCCACCGCCTGCAGATCGTTGTAGAGGACCTGCGGCGGACCGACGTTGGCACCGACAACGACATCGTGGCCCTTCGGGGCGTCCGCCAGGCGAACCACCACGCCGTCTCCCCGGACCCGTCCCAGACCAGTGCTCGCCTCCAGGTCCCGCAGCCGCGCGGCCTGGGAACCACCCAGCGCCGCCTCCCGCTGCCGGCTGACCTCCGCCCGCAGCTCGTCAGCCCGCGCCGACAACGCGTCCGTCTCGTCCTGCCGCTGCTTGATCTGGGCCACCAGGCCGGAACGCGCCTGCGCGCGCCCCGGTTCCTCGGCCATGGTCTGCCGGTACGCCACCGCGCACAGGAAGCCGAGCAACACGATCACGGCGACGCCGATCGGACCGACCGACCAGCCCGGCCGCGCCGGACGCCCCGTCTTCGCCCGGTGGGCTGCGGCGTCGGCATAACCCGGATCCAACGGGTTATGGAACAACTCGGTGAGGAAATCGGGGGTGAACGCCCGTGCGCTGCGCCGGCCCTCGCCCGACTCGCTACTCATGCCGGCCTCCTTCGCGACCGCGTACCGCCCGCACCAGCCGACGTGCCTGGATCACGTAGAGCGCCCCGGCGGCCCAGTAGAGCACCAGACCCCACCACGCCAGCGCCCAACCCACGGCCTCGGCGCCAGCCGAGACGGTGGGTACGGCAGCGGCGAGCAGCAGGATCGGAAACGCGGCCAGTAGCAGGAACGTGGCGGTTTTGCCAACGTAGTGCACCGGCGGCGGCCCGTAGCCGTGCCGGCGCAGCACGGCGAGTGAGCCAAGCAGCAGCAGCTCCCGCGCCAGTAGCGCGACGGTGAACTGCCAGGGCACCACGTCGCGGGCGGTGAACGCGACCAGGGTGGCCAGGATGTAGAGCCGGTCGGCGAGCGGGTCGAGCAGCTCGCCGAGGCGGCTGACCTGTCGCATCCGTCGGGCGATCCAGCCGTCAATCCAGTCGCTGGTGCCACCGACGGCCAGGACCACGACAGCGGCCACGTCGGCGCGTGCCACCAGGAACAGGTAGAGGAAGACCGGGACGCCCAGCAGGCGGAAGAAGCTGATCAGGTTGGGCCAGGTGAGCACCCGGTCGGCGGGCTGCTGAGCAATGCCGTCACGGGCCTGCGGTTGCTCCGCCCGACGCGACACCGAACCTCCTCCGCGACACGCTCGGCCACCGCGGCCCTGGTCCGCCAAGCAGCGTCGTGCGCGCTGTCCAGCCGGCTGACGCCGGCAACCCCCGGATCCCGATCTGGGACCTCCCCGGCCCGTCGTCCACCGTCGATGATCACGAGGGCCGCCGGATGCGCTGCCACTATACGGGCCGACTGCGTACCTGCGGTGTCCGGCGATGGGTGTGCCAAAGTGTCGAGGTCGACGGACGTGACGGGCCTTACGACTCGTAGCCCGTCCTAGGATGACTGGGGCAGGAGGGCTCAGGCGCTGCGCGCCGAGGCGTCCGTTCCAGCGCTCGCCGACGCCTGCGCGAACGCCTGCAACGCCCGTAACAGGTCCTGCTGCACTCGTGCGGGCATCCGGTCAAGCACGGCCTGCACCGCCTCGTGCCGCCGCGACCGCACCTCCCCCAGCAGCGACTCCGCCGCGGCGGTCGGCGTCAGGCGCACCTCGCGCCGATCGCTGGGCTCAGCCATCCGGCGCACCAGACCGATCGCCTCCAACCGGTCACAGAGCCGGCTGGCCGAGGAGGGCACCACGTCCAACAGCTCCGCCAGTCCATTGACGTTGATCTCGGGGCGGTCCTTGAGCAGCGACAGGACCCGGAGCTGCGTCGGCGAGACCGAGAGCCGGTGCCGGGAGACAGCGGTGTGCTCGACATCCCCTGCGCTCGTCCCGCTGATCTCTACCCGAGCGCTCCGCCGCTCGTCACCCATCGGACTGTCCGGGCGAGACCCCGCCAGTCCAGACAGACCACGACCGCGTCGTCACGCAGATCGGCGTCGGCGTGGAAGGCCTGCAACTCGCGCACCACCGTACCAACCGCGTCGGTCGGCGACCGCAACCGCGTGGCCCGCATCGACCGGACCATCGCCCGCTCCCCGTCGGTCCGCCGGCCGGTCACGCCCTCCAGTTCGAGCAGCAGGGTCGCCACGTTGGTGCGACGCCCTTCCGCCGTGGGCTCCCAACGGCCGAGCAACCCGGCGAACGCGGCCGCCGCCAACGAACCGACATCGCCCCGCTCGCCGGTATCGCCCCGCTGACCACCACCGGCGGCGATACTGACCCAAACCGGTCTCGACATCGGCCCACAGCGGAGGTGGCGGTGAACTCGGCCAGCGGCGCGGCGGTGGTTGTCGGTGTGGACGGCTCCGGGCCGGCGCTCGCCGCCGTCCGGCTCGCCGCAGCGGAAGCGGCCCGGCGACACCGGCCGCTGCGGGTGATCCACGCGTTCATCTGGCCCCTGCTGCACTCCCCGATCCGGCCGGCCACCGACGGCGGGCTGCGCGGGCAGGCCGAACAACTGGTCGCCGACGCGGTGGACGAGGCGGAGACGATCGCACCCGGGCTGCGGGTCACCGGCGAAATCATCGACGGCGAACCCGCAGCGCTGCTGCTCGACCAGGCGCCCGGCGCGGAACTCATCGTGATCGGTGACCGAGGTCTGGGCGGATTCACCGCGCTGGTGGTCGGCTCGGTCGCGGTGAAACTGGCCGCGTACGCCGACTGCCCGGTGCTGGTCGCTCGCGGCGCGCAGCAGCCCGACGGCCCGGTCGTGGTCGGTGTGGACGGCTCCGAGCTGTCCCGACACGCCGTCGACTTCGCCGTACGGACCGCGGCGCACCGCGGCGCCGAGGTGATCGCGCTGCACGCCTACCGGCATCCGGTCTCCACCGGACCGGGCGACATGCAGCCGCTGGTGTACGACGAGTCGCAGCTGCGGGCCGAGGAGGACCGGACGGTCGCCGAGTCCATCGCCGGGTTGACCGAGCGGTACCCGCAGACGCCGATCACCCGGCGCTCCGTGCGCGGCCGGGCCGCGAAGGTGCTCACCGACGCCTCCGCGCAGGCGCAGCTGCTGGTACTGGGGGGTCAGGGGCGCGGCGAACTGACCGGGCTGCTGCTGGGGTCGGTGAGCCAGTCGCTGCTGCACCACAGCCACTGTCCGGTCGCGGTGGTGCGCCCACCTCGCGGCGCTGACGGCGGGGTTGGCGACGGCCCAGGCGGGTAGACGGGCCGCGGACGACACCGGCGACGACCAGGGGAGACAGTGATGTCAGGACCTCGACCGGGCAGCAACGCCTACGACAAGCAGCGCGCCCGACTCCGCAACGCGATCGACGGCTCCGGCCGGCGGGTGCCGGACCAGAAGGCCGACGAGGCCGCCAACCGGATCCTGCAGGGCGATCGGGGCCAGCGCGGCATCGTGCGGGGCGAACGCACCTACGGCCCCAAGGGCAACCGTGAACCGGGAGACCCGAAGAAGTGAAAGCCGCCGACCTGACCGACGGCCTCATCGCCGGGGCGGTCGGCACCACGGCCCTCAACATCGTGACCTACCTGGACATCACCGCCCGGGCTCGCCCGGCCAGCCAGACACCGGACGAGATTGCCGACAAGCTGGCCAGTGCCGCCCATGTCAACCTGGGGTCGAGCGAACAGGCGGCAAGTCGTCGCTCCGGCCTCGGCGCATTGATGGGCTACGGGCTCGGCATGGCCGCGACGGTCGGCTTCGCGATGCTGACCCGCGGTCGACGGCAGCCGCTGCTGCGGGCCGCCGCGCTGCTCGGCGGCGGCGTGATGACCCTGACCGACGGCTCGCTGACGCTGCTCGGCGTCACCGACCCGCGGACCTGGCGGCGGACCGACTGGGTCGCCGACCTGGTCCCACACATCGTGTACGGCCTGGCGGCCGCAACCACCTGGAACCGGCTGCGACCGTCAGGGCGACCAGACACCACCAGGGACTAGCGGCGCTCGCTGTCGTCCTCGGCCACCGGCGGGGCGGCCGGGCCGAACGGCGACACCTGCCCGCGGGGAACCGGGCGGCCGGAGTCTCCGGACGAGGTGCCGCGGTTGCGGGGATGGCCCGTGGGTCCGGGACCCTTGCTGTCCTGGCTCGTGGCACCCTGCGCGTTACGCCGAAGCTCCTGCTGCTGCGGGTTCGTCACGGTCGTCTCCCATCGCCGGTTACGGCCAACGCGGCAGCCGCCGCGTCCACCGGCTGCTTACCCACCGCCGAGGGCCCCATTCCGGTGCGGCGGTCATAGCTGGTCCCGGTGCGGGTACACCCACCCGATGGGCGACCAACAGACGGTGGTACGAAATCTGCTGACCCGCCGCACGTACGCCGAGGAGGCTGGCATCACGCTCGCCGACCGGCCCGCGCCGCTGTACCAGCTGCTGGTCCTCGTCACCCTGCTCAGCACCCGGATCCGGGCACAGCTGGGAGTGACGGCGGCACGGGAACTCTTCGCAACCGGCTACGGCACCCCGCAGGCGATGGAGGCGGCGAGCTGGCAGCAGCGGGTCGACGCGCTGGGACGCGCACACTACCGACGCTACGACGAGCGGACCGCGACAATGCTCGGCACCGGTGCCCGGATTTGCCTGGAGCGCTGGCGCGGCGACCTGCGACGGCTGCACCGGGAAGCGGGCGGGCAGCAGCCGGCGCTGCGTCGCCTGCTGACGGAGTTCCCCGGCATCGGTCCCACCGGCGCCGACATCTTCCTGCGCGAGGTACAGGCGGTCTGGCCGGACCTGCGCCCGTACGTCGACCGTCGGGCCGTCGCCGGCGCGAAGCGGCTGGGCCTGAACACCGCCACCGACCGGTTGGCCGGGCTGGTCGACGAGGCCGACTTCGGGCGGCTCGCCACGGCGCTGGTCCGGGTGGCGCTCGGCGAGGAGCCGGCGGGGCAGAACAGCCGTGCCGGGTCGGCCCGCTGAACGTCGTCACTTCGCCGCGTTACCACCGGGCCTGGTCAGGTGCCAGACCAGCAGGGCGGCGAGCAGCGCCAAGACCACCAGCCCGCCGGAGATTCCGCTGCCCTCCTCCGACGAACGACCGGTGGTCCCGAAATAGATCACGGCAAGGCCGGCCAGCACCGCGACGACCTTCCGGATGCCTTGGTCCTTCACAGCTCGTACCGTAGGGCGCCCGCGCGGCCATCTCGGCCGACCACCACAATGTCCCCCGTCCGGGCGACACCTCAGTCGACCTCCAAATCGTCCAGCGAAATCTTGTGGCTCATCAGCCAGCGGGCCAACGCCGACATGCCGAACAGCCACAGCGGCGCCGACTCGGTGGTGCCGTTGGTGGCGAAGACGGCGAACCGGAGATCCGGTGCCCGGTACGCCTCGATCCGCCACCGGTGCTGCTTGTCCCGCCAGATGGCGGAAGGGTCCATGAGGTCACGGTAGGCGTCCACCACCGCCCCGCACCCGCGATGCGCCCGATCCGTGCCGGGTTCAGTCCGTGACCACCGTCCGGGCGTCGTCGGGCAGCCGGCGGGTCAACCCGCGGCGGTCCAGCAGCTCCAGCAGCGGCACCGCCACCCGGCGAGTGGTGTCCAGGGCCTGCCGCGCGGCGCTGAGCGTGAACGGTTGCGGCAGGCCGGCCAGCACCCGCGCCGCCTGCCGCGGCGCACCGGGCAGCAACAACACGTTGCCGGTCAGCCGCAGCAGCACACCGGCGCGGACCGCCGCACCGATCTCCCGGGTACCCAGCCCGACGGCGGCGAGCCGGTCGACGTCCGGGGCACGGAACGGATGTGCCGCGAAGTCGTCACCGACCAGGGCGAGCGCGCGGGCCACCGGCTCGGGCAACGGATCGGCCCCGGCGGCCACCACCCGACCGACGGACAGCGACAACGGCGGCCGTACCAGCGCCTCCACCAGCGCCCGCACCGGCAGGCCCAGATGCTGACGTAACACCTCGACTGGGATGCCCGGCTCCAGCGGATGCCGGCGGGCGTGATCGGCGACGGCGACGGAGAGCCGCTCGGCCAGCCGCCGCCAGTGCTCCGGATCTGCCAGCCAGTCCCCCACCACCGGGGCGAGAGTCACCGGCACGCCCGCCCGAACCAGGTCCCCGGCCCGCACCAGACCCCGGCGGCGCAACTCGCCGGTCAGGTCGGGGCGGCCGTCCAAGCCGGCCAGCACATCCGCCCGGGCCGCCGCCGCGCCCCGGCGACCCAGCGGCGGCGGCAACACGTCCAGCATCGTGACCCCGCCGACCAGCCGACGGCTGCCCGGGTCACGCAGCAACGCCCGGTCCCCCACCAGCAGCGGCAGCGGCCGACCGAGCCGCAGCCGGGCGGTGTCCACGCCCAGCGGACGCACCCGTGCCGACACGGCGGCGGAACCCACGTGCAGGGTCAGTGTCGCCGGCAGGTCGGCCACCGGATCGCCGGCCAGCCGCACGTCGACCAGGTCCGTCGCCCGGAACCGGCCCGGGCTCAGCAGCGCGTCACCGCGGCGGACCCGATCCCGGGGCACGCCACGCAGGTTGACCGCCACCCGGGCGACCGACCCGGCTTCGCCGCAGGGCGCGCCCAGCCGATGCAGGCCCCGCACCCGGACCGGTTCACCTGCGCCGGCCACCTCCAGTTCGTCGCCGACCCGCAGCCGGCCGGCACCAAGGGTGCCGGTGACCACCGTGCCGCTGCCACGAACCGTGAAGCTGCGATCGACCCAGAGCCGGACCGGCCCGTCGACCGCCGGGGCCGGCAGCCGGGCGGCCAGCCGGTCGAGAGCGCCACGGAGCTCGGGCAGACCCACGCCAGTGACCGCGCTGACCGCGACTGCCTCCGCCGCGCCCAGCGAGGTCGTCGCGAGCCGCGCCCGGGCACCGGCCAGCGCCGGCCCCGGATCGGCCAGGTCCGCGCGGGTCACCACCAGCAGGCCGTACCCGACGCCAAGCGCGTCCAACGCCGCCACGTGCTCGGCGGACTGCGGCATCCAGCCCTCGTCGGCCGCCACCACCACCATGGCGGCGGGCACCGGCCCCACGCCGGCGAGCATGTTCGGCACGAACCGCTGGTGCCCCGGCACATCGACGAACGCGACGGTGCCGCCCGAGGGCAGCGCCGTCCAGGCGAATCCCAGATCGATGGTCATGCCCCGGATCCGTTCCTCCGCCCACCGGTCCGGTTCCATCCCGGTCAGCGCCCGCACCAGCGTGGACTTGCCGTGGTCGACGTGTCCGGCGGTCGCCACCACCAGCATCGTCAGTCGTCTCCCGGCACAGCCAGCACCGCGGCGCGCACACCCTCGTCGGCGCGCTCCGGCACACAGCGCAGGTCCAGCAGCAGCCGGCCGCGAACCACCCTGCCCAGCACCGGAGGCTCACCGGTGCGCAGCGGCACGGCGTACCGCTCGGGCAGGCTCAGCGCCCACGAGTCCAGTTCGACGCCGGGGGCACCGCCACCGCCGACCACCGCCACAGACGGCACCACCTCAACCTTTCGACCGTCGGCGACAAGCGCGTCGCGCAGCCGTTCGGTGCGCTCACGCAGCGCCGCCGCGTCGACGTGCAGGGCCCACCGGGTCGGGGTGGCCCGATCACCGAGGGTGCCGGCCAGGGCGGCCAGGGTCAACTTGTCCACCCGCAACGCCCGGGCCAGTGGATGCCGGCGCAGCCGATCGACCAACTCGGCGGCGCCCAGCAACAACCCGGCCTGCGGACCGCCGAGCAGCTTGTCGCCGCTGGCGGTGACCAGGGCTGCACCGTCGCGCAGGGTGCTCGCCGCGTCCGGCTCGTCGGGCAGCAGCGGGTCGGGGACGAGCAGCCCGGAACCGATGTCGGCGACCACCGGCGCACCGAGCGCGGCGAGCCGCCGCACCGGCACCGCGGAGGTGAACCCGGTGACCCGGAAGTTCGACGGGTGCACCTTGAGGACGAAACCGGTGCGGGGACCGACAGCGGCGGCGTAGTCGGACACGCTCGTCCGATTGGTGGTGCCGACCTCCCGCAGCCGCGCACCGGTGCTGATCAGCAGATCAGGCAGACGGAAACCGTCACCGATCTCCACCAACTCGCCCCGGCTGACCACGATCTCCGCGTCGGCGGCGAGCGCGGTGGCCGCGAGCACCAGGGCGGCGGCACCGTTGTTGACCACGTGCACCGCCTCGGCCGCCGGTACGGCGGCGGCGAGGGCGGCCATCGTGTCCCGGCCTCGACGGGCCCGCCGCCCGGTGCTCAGGTCCAGCTCTACGTCGGTGTGCCCGGCGGCGGTGGTGACCGCCGCTATCGCCGCGTCGGAGAGCACGGCCCGGCCGAGGTTCGTGTGCAGCACCACGCCGGTGGCGTTGAGCACCGCCCGCGGCCCGGCCGACGGCAGGGCGGCCAACGCCACCTCGGGTACCTCGTCGGGAGTGATCTCACCGCGGCGGGCCCGGTCCTGGGCCTGCCGAACAACGGCCTTGACCCGGTCGCGACCCAGGTGGACAGCGGCCGCCACCAGCCGCGGCCGCGCCAACAGCGCGTCGGTACGCGGAACCCGACGCCGCGGGTCGCCGCCATCACCCATCGCGTCCTCTTCTCGCAGCCTGGCGGAGACGGACGGGAATCGAACCCGCCTGGCCCGGGTCCCGGACCACACCGGTGTTGAAGACCGGGAGGGGCACCAGCCGCCTGAACGCCTCCACCGAGCATTGGATCACAGCTCGGCGCCGGCCGTGCGGCCGAGCCGGACCGCGCCTACCCGTCGGCTCCGGCCGACCGCCGCCGGTCGAGACGTTCCCGCTGCGGCAACACGGTGTACTTCGGGTCCCGTGTCGAGGCGACGCCGGCCTGGAAGACACCGAACCGGGTGGCCACCGACGCGGCCAGCAACGCCACACCGGACAGCGCCGAGGCGACCCGGCTACGCCGGCCCAGCACCGCGCCGGCCACCCCCACGACGGTCAGGGCCCGGCCGGCCCGCAACAGGCGGCCGGGCCGACCGGTGCGGTACGGCTCGCCGAGCAGACCCAGACGCGTCTCCACCCGATGCGCGCCGAACAGTTCCAGGCCGGCGCCGAGGACCGCCAACCGGCGGGCCGGCCCGGCCTCGGCCGGCGGCACGGCCAGCAGCCCCACGCCCGCGCCGCTGGCCAGGGCACTGCCCGCGAAGACGAACGGCAGATGGGGGTACGCCTCGTGCCACGACGGGACGGCCGTGTCCGCCAGCAACACCGCCGTGTACGTGCCCAGCGCCGGCGCGCCCGCCGCGGCCGCCAGCCCGGCGAAGCGCCCCACCGGTGGCAACACCCGGCGAGCCAGCCCGAGCGGACCCCACTCGGGCAGCAGCGGCGCCACCTCGGCGACGGCCGCGAACCCGGCGGCCGGGCCGTAGGCACCGAGAATCCAGGTACCCACCGACATCGGCGAGGTCGGCTTCGCCACCCGCAGCATGTGGTGGAACCGCTCCGGCCGGCCCAGGTCCTTCACCAGCAGGACGGCGCTGGCGCCGACGGCGGCCAGCGCGGCCACCCGACCGGTGCGGCGCACCGCGGCCCGACCGGTGAGCTGCCCACCCGCCGCGAGCAGCGACGAGCCAGCCGCGAGTCCACCGGTGAACAGGTAGCCGGCGATCTCCCAGGTCCACACCGGTGGCTTGAGGATCGGCCGCCCGTGGTAGGAGGAGAACTCCGCCCGAGGCACGGCCAGTTCCTCACCACCGCGCCCACGCCGCCCACCCCGGGCCGTGGGCGTCCTCGCCCCGACCGGTGCGGCAGGCGCAGCGCCCGGCCCGGCCCGCTGAAAGAGAACATCTCCTCCGCCGGTGCCCGCCCGCAGGCGGTCACGGAAGCGGCGGAACCGCTCGCCCGCGGCCGGCCGGTCCGGATTCACCGCCGGCCACCGAGGAACGCGCCGACGGCCGCGGCCGTCATGGCCAGGGCCGCCAGCCCCGCACGTCGCCACATCCTCGGCAGATCATGGGTGGGGACCTGCGGATCGGGCGGCAGGCCGTACACCTCGGGCTCGTCGAGCAGCAGGAAGAACGCGCCGTCGCCGCCAACACCGTCATCCGCGTCGTGGCCGTAGAGCCGCGCCTGTGACTCCCCCCGCTCGTGCAGGACGGCGACCCGGCTGGCAGCCCGTTCCCGCAGCTCGTCCAGCAGACCATACTGAATGGACTCGGTCGGGCAGGCCTGCGCGCACGCCGGGGTGAGCCCGGCGCCGATGCGGTCGTAGCAGAGCGTGCACTTCCACACCCGCCCGTCACCGGCCCGCCGGTCGATCACACCGTACGGGCAGGCCGACACGCAGTAGCCGCAGCCATTGCAGATATCCTCCTGCACCACGACGGTGCCGAACTCGGTGCGGAACAACGCACCCGTCGGACAGACGTCCAGGCAGCCGGCCCGGGTGCAGTGCTTGCACACATCGGACATCATCAGCCAGCGGAAGTCGCCGCGTCCCTGCGCGCTGCCGGTACGCCCGGGCGGTCCCGCGGCCGGCATGCCGAGGAACTCCGCCGAGCCCGGGGTGGCGGGATGCTGAGCAGCCGGGCCCGGCTGCTCGACGAACGCGACGTGCCGCCAGGAGTTCGCGGTGAGCGCGCCGGTGTTGTCGTACGACATGCCGAGCAGGTCCAAGCCGGAGGTGGGCACCCCGTTCCACTCCTTGCAGGCCACCTCGCACGCCTTGCAGCCGATACAGACGCTGGTGTCGGTGAAGAAACCCATCCTCGGTGGCGCGTCGACCCAGCCGGCGGCCGACACCGGATCACCACCAGACGCCGGATCACCGACGCCGCTCGGGTCGGTGGACACCAACGTCACCCGGTCCTGCGGATCGACCGTCACCGGTCCCCCTTCCCATCGCCGGCATCGGCATCGGCATCGGCCGGAGCCTGCGGCACGCCGCAGGTGAGCGCCGGCGGCGTGGTACCCGGCACAATGCCGGCCCGGGTGCGGTAATCCTCCACCAGCACGCGCAGGGCACCACCGGTGGGCCGGCGACCCGGCCGGACGTCACAGGTGCCGATCTTGCTTTCCTGGATCAACACGTTCGGATCGAGGGTGATGCCGAACAAATCGTTGGCAGAATCACCGGTGACCAGCCCCTCGAACCCGAAGTGGTACGGCAGCCACAACTGGTGGATCACCCGCCCGTCCACCCTCAGCGGCCTGAGCCGGTCGGTGACCAGCACCCTCGCCTCGACTACCGCCCGGGCACTGACCAGATGCGCCCAGCCCAGCCGGGTCAACCCGGCCAACCCGGCCAACTCCGGCGACACCTCGACGAACATCTCCGGCTGCAGCTCCGCCAACGGCGCCACCGTACGGCTCATCCCGCCGGCGGTGTGGTGCTCGGTGAGCCGGCTGACCGTGAACACGTACGGGAAGACCTGACTGTGCTCCTGCGGCGGACTCGGGTTTGTCGAGTTGACCGGATGCGCGTACATCTTGCGGGTCGGGTTGGCCTGCTGGGCGTAGAGCGGATTGCGTACCGGTGACTCGGCCGGCTCGTAGTGGGTGGGCAGCGGCCCGTCCAGCACACCGCTCGGCGCGAACAGCCAGCCCTTACCGTCGGACTGCATGACGAACGGGTCGTCACCGGCCAACGCGGCCGGGCCCGTCGCACCCTCCGCAGGCCGGTACGACGGCGGTTTCGTCACCTCGAAGTCCGGCACGTCGCGACCGGTCCACCGCCCGGCCCGCTCGTCCCACCACACGTAACGCTTGCGCTCACTCCACGGCCGGCCCTGCGGGTCGGCGGAGGCGCGGTTGTAGAGCATGCGGCGGTTCGCCGGCCACGCCCAGCCCCACTCGGCGGCCACCCAGTCCTGCTCCTGCCCGGGTCGACGCCGGGCCGCCTGGTTGACCCCGTCCGCGTACACGCCGGTGTAGATCCAGCAGCCGACGGCGGTCGTACCGTCGTCACGCGCCTGGGTGAACGCGGACAGCGGGCGGCCGGTGCTCGTGTCGTACCCGTTGATCTCACGCAGCACCGCCTCGGCGTCGGGCTCGGCGTACGGACCGTGTGTGGGATATTCCCAGACCAAATCCAGCAGCGCCCGATCGCGGCGCAACGCCGAGCCGGCCAGCCGCTCCCGCAGCCTCCGCCCAAGGTGGTAGAAGAACCACAGCTCGGAGCGGGCGTCACCGGGCGGGTCGACCGCCTTCTCCCGCCACTGCAACAACCGCTGGGTCTGGGTGAAGGTGCCCTCCTTCTCCACGTGGGAGGCGGCCGGTAGGAAGAACACCTCGGTACGGCACTGCTCGGGGACGATCTCACCCGTGGCCACCTCGGGGCCGCGCTGCCAGAACGTCGCGCTTTCGATCATGAATAGGTCGCGGACCACCAACCAGTCCACGTTGGCCATACCCAACCGTTGCGCGCGGCCGTGAGCCGAACCGACCGCCGGATTCTGGCCGAGCAGGAAGTAGCCCTTGATCCTGCCGTCGATCATGTCGAGAACCTGCTGGTAGGTGCCGTGATCGCCGGTCAGCCGGGGCAGGTAGCCGTAGCAGAAGTCGTTGTCCGGCGTGGCCGCGTCCCCCCAGTACGCCTTCAACAGGCTGGCGGCGTAGGCGCGGGCATTGCCCCAGAAGCCCTTCTGGCCCGGATGCCGAATGCTGTCCACCCAGGCGTCGAAGTCGGGATGCTGGGCGTGATGCGGCATCGGCAGGTAGCCGGGCAGCAGGTTGAACAGCGTCGGGATGTCCGTCGACCCCTGGATGCTGGCGTGCCCGCGCAACGCCAGCACCCCGCCACCCGGCCGACCCACGTTGCCCAACAACAGCTGGATGATCGCCCCGGTGCGGATGTACTGCACCCCGACCGTGTGCTGCGTCCAGCCCACCGAATAGATCAGGCAGCCGGTGCGCTCCCGACCGGAATTCTCCGTCCACGCCCGCGCCAACTCCAGAAACCTCTCCCGAGGCACACCACAGACCCGCTCCACCATCTCCGGCGTGTAGCGGGCGAAGTGCCGCTTCAGGATCTGGTAGACGCAGCGCGGATGCCGCAGAGTCTCGTCCCGGTCCGCCTGGCCGGCCACCGGCGCACCGTGCGACTCGTGACGCAGACCGGCGGCGGTGTCGCGCTCGTCGGCCGTGTGACCGCTGCCGGAGTCCCGCTCGTGGCCGGCGTACTGCCAGCTGTCCTGCACGTAGCTGCCGGTCGCCGCATCGAACCCGGAGAACAGGCCATCGGCGTCCTCGGCGTCGACGAAGTCGTCGCTCACGATCGTGGCCGCGTTGGTGTACGCCAGCACGTACTCCCGGAAGTCCAACTCGTTGGCGAGGATGTGGTTCACCACCCCGCCGAGCAACGCGATGTCCGTCCCCGCGCGAATCGGCAGGTACGCGTCAGCCACCGCGCTGGTGCGGGTGAACCGCGGGTCCACGTGGAAAACCCTGGCCCCCCGCCGCTTCGCCTCCATCACCCAGCTGAAGCCCACCGGATGGGCCTCGGCCATGTTCGAACCCTGGATGACGATCACGTCGGCGTTCGCCACGTCCTGCTGGAAATCCGTCGCGCCACCGCGACCGAAGCTGGCCCCCAGACCGGGGACGGTGGCGGAGTGTCAAATACGGGCCTGGTTCTCGATCTGGAGCGCCCCCATCGCGGTGAACAACTTCTTGATGAGGTAGTTCTCCTCGTTGTCCAGCGTGGCCCCGCCCAGGCTCGAAATGCCCAGGGTGCGGTTGAGCGGTCGCCCCTGCGCGTCGACGTCCTCCCAGGTCTGCGCCCGAGCGGCCAGCACCCGGTCGGCGATCATGTCGAGCGCGGTGTCGAGATCGAGGTCCTCCCACTCGGTCCCGTACGGCCGCCGGTAGCGCACCGTGGTCTGCCGCAGCGGGCTGGTGACCAGGCTCTTACTGGCCGCCCCCTTCGGGCAGAGCCGGCCTCGGGAGATCGGACTGTCCGGGTCGCCCTCGATCTGGGTGACCTGGTTGTCGGTCACGAAAATCCGCTGACCGCAACCGACCGCACAGTACGGGCAGACCGAGCGGGCCACCCGATCGGCGTCCCCGGTACGCGAGGTCAACCCCGCCGTCCGGGCGGACCGCGCCGCCGCACCCCGGCCCAACGGATCGCCGCCGGTAAGCTGCCGGTAGACCGGCCAGCCCAGCAGCACCTCCCGCAGCCGCATGCTCGACACCTCCGGTCTCGACCTTAGGGCAGCCGGCCCCGCTCGGCGACCCACCTCGGCCCAAGTCGCACAAGACGCCGCCTCCGCGCCCGAATCGGGCGCGGAGGCGGCGGACGTCGGTGTGCAGGTCGCCTCTCGGCGAGTGGCGCAACGCGGCTCCAGCCGAACGGTATTCCGCGAAGGCAATTTAGGTGAGGCCCGGGGACACTGGTTCACACCGACATCCGAGTCAACAGGTTACCCGCTTCGCCTATTCCTACCCCCACCGTGACCGCCAGCACACGACCATGCGCAAGGAAGGGCCCCCTTCTCAACATGCACCCGGCCGATGTCGGCCGCGACCGGCCGGGTAGCTGGTGTGGTACGGGGACACGCTGCTGGCCGGCACTCGTGGGTGCCGGCCAGCAGTGTCTGTTGGGTCAGCGGGGTGCTCGGGTCAGCTGTTCCAGTGCTCGGCGACGAGGTCGGCGGCCTGCTGCTCCC